>NZ_AKJD01000047.1:12500-15690 GCF_000282515.1 Pseudomonas sp. GM80 | reverse complement strand
CGGGCAAAACAAAACCCCAACTGCTTTCGCAATTGGGGTTTCGGAATTTAATCTTGACGATGACCTACTCTCACATGGGGAAACCCCACACTACCATCGGCGATGCATCGTTTCACTGCTGAGTTCGGGATGGGATCAGGTGGTTCCAACGCTCTATGGTCGTCAAGAAATTCGGGTACTGAGTCGTGACCAGATGGCCTCGCTTCAGCAAATTGGGTATGTGACAGCTTTCGGTGTTTTGTGAACATCGAACTTTCGGTTCGTTTCGTCTTCACACACCGCAATCTGGCCTTTCGACTCAAATTGCTTGGGTGTTATATGGTCAAGCCTCACGGGCAATTAGTATTGGTTAGCTCAACGCCTCACAGCGCTTACACACCCAACCTATCAACGTCGTAGTCTTCGACGGCCCTTCAGGGAACTCAAGGTTCCAGTGAGATCTCATCTTGAGGCTAGTTTCCCGCTTAGATGCTTTCAGCGGTTATCTATTCCGAACATAGCTACCCGGCAATGCCACTGGCGTGACAACCGGAACACCAGAGGTTCGTCCACTCCGGTCCTCTCGTACTAGGAGCAGCCCCTCTCAAATCTCAAACGTCCACGGCAGATAGGGACCGAACTGTCTCACGACGTTCTAAACCCAGCTCGCGTACCACTTTAAATGGCGAACAGCCATACCCTTGGGACCGGCTTCAGCCCCAGGATGTGATGAGCCGACATCGAGGTGCCAAACACCGCCGTCGATATGAACTCTTGGGCGGTATCAGCCTGTTATCCCCGGAGTACCTTTTATCCGTTGAGCGATGGCCCTTCCATACAGAACCACCGGATCACTAAGACCTACTTTCGTACCTGCTCGACGTGTCTGTCTCGCAGTCAAGCGCGCTTTTGCCTTTATACTCTACGACCGATTTCCGACCGGTCTGAGCGCACCTTCGTACTCCTCCGTTACTCTTTAGGAGGAGACCGCCCCAGTCAAACTACCCACCATACACTGTCCTCGATCCGGATAACGGACCTGAGTTAGAACCTCAAAGTTGCCAGGGTGGTATTTCAAGGTTGGCTCCACGCAGACTGGCGTCCACGCTTCAAAGCCTCCCACCTATCCTACACAAGCAAATTCAAAGTCCAGTGCAAAGCTATAGTAAAGGTTCACGGGGTCTTTCCGTCTAGCCGCGGATACACTGCATCTTCACAGCGATTTCAATTTCACTGAGTCTCGGGTGGAGACAGCGCCGCCATCGTTACGCCATTCGTGCAGGTCGGAACTTACCCGACAAGGAATTTCGCTACCTTAGGACCGTTATAGTTACGGCCGCCGTTTACCGGGGCTTCGATCAAGAGCTTCGCGTTAGCTAACCCCATCAATTAACCTTCCGGCACCGGGCAGGCGTCACACCCTATACGTCCACTTTCGTGTTTGCAGAGTGCTGTGTTTTTAATAAACAGTCGCAGCGGCCTGGTATCTTCGACCGGCATGAGCTTACGGAGCAAGTCCTTCACCCTCACCGGCGCACCTTCTCCCGAAGTTACGGTGCCATTTTGCCTAGTTCCTTCACCCGAGTTCTCTCAAGCGCCTTGGTATTCTCTACCCAACCACCTGTGTCGGTTTGGGGTACGGTTCCTGGTTACCTGAAGCTTAGAAGCTTTTCTTGGAAGCATGGCATCAACCACTTCGTGTTCTAAAAGAACACTCGTCATCAGCTCTCGGCCTTAAGATCCCGGATTTACCTAAGATCTCAGCCTACCACCTTAAACTTGGACAACCAACGCCAAGCTGGCCTAGCCTTCTCCGTCCCTCCATCGCAATAACCAGAAGTACAGGAATATTAACCTGTTTTCCATCGACTACGCTTTTCAGCCTCGCCTTAGGGACCGACTAACCCTGCGTCGATTAACGTTGCGCAGGAAACCTTGGTCTTTCGGCGTGGGTGTTTTTCACACCCATTGTCGTTACTCATGTCAGCATTCGCACTTCTGATACCTCCAGCAAGCTTCTCAACTCACCTTCACAGGCTTACAGAACGCTCCTCTACCGCATCATCCGAAGATGATACCCGTAGCTTCGGTGTATGGTTTGAGCCCCGTTACATCTTCCGCGCAGGCCGACTCGACTAGTGAGCTATTACGCTTTCTTTAAAGGGTGGCTGCTTCTAAGCCAACCTCCTAGCTGTCTAAGCCTTCCCACATCGTTTCCCACTTAACCATAACTTTGGGACCTTAGCTGACGGTCTGGGTTGTTTCCCTTTTCACGACGGACGTTAGCACCCGCCGTGTGTCTCCCATGCTCGGCACTTGTAGGTATTCGGAGTTTGCATCGGTTTGGTAAGTCGGGATGACCCCCTAGCCGAAACAGTGCTCTACCCCCTACAGTGATACATGAGGCGCTACCTAAATAGCTTTCGAGGAGAACCAGCTATCTCCGAGCTTGATTAGCCTTTCACTCCGATCCACAGGTCATCCGCTAACTTTTCAACGGTAGTCGGTTCGGTCCTCCAGTTAGTGTTACCCAACCTTCAACCTGCCCATGGATAGATCGCCCGGTTTCGGGTCTATTCCCAGCGACTAGACGCCCTATTAAGACTCGCTTTCGCTACGCCTCCCCTATTCGGTTAAGCTCGCCACTGAAAATAAGTCGCTGACCCATTATACAAAAGGTACGCAGTCACAGAACAAAGTCTGCTCCCACTGCTTGTACGCATACGGTTTCAGGATCTATTTCACTCCCCTCTCCGGGGTTCTTTTCGCCTTTCCCTCACGGTACTAGTTCACTATCGGTCAGTCAGTAGTATTTAGCCTTGGAGGATGGTCCCCCCATATTCAGACAAAGTTTCTCGTGCTCCGTCCTACTCGATTTCATGACTAAGAGATTTTCGCGTACAGGGCTATCACCCACTATGGCCGCACTTTCCAGAGCGTTCCGCTAATCTCAAAGCCACTTAAGGGCTAGTCCCCGTTCGCTCGCCACTACTAAGGGAATCTCGGTTGATTTCTTTTCCTCAGGGTACTTAGATGTTTCAGTTCCCCTGGTTCGCCTCTTGCACCTATGTATTCAGTACAAGATAACCATCTTATGATGGCTGGGTTCCCCCATTCAGACATCTCCGGATCAAAGTCTGTTTGCCGACTCCCCGAAGCTTTTCGCAGGCTACCACGTCTTTCATCGCCTCTGACTGCCAAGGCATCCACC
>NZ_AKJD01000047.1:0-10000 GCF_000282515.1 Pseudomonas sp. GM80 | reverse complement strand
GACTGCGCCGGAAGTGGGGCGAATTATAGACATCTGAAATCTGCCGTCAACCCCTAATTCAGGTTTTCTATCAACGCACGCAAAAAGCCTGCTTATATATAGACGCCAATGCGCCGAATGCGCAGTATATTGCCCAACAATCAATAAAATGCCTGATCTGACCTTGGACGATGCCACGCAATGACTGACCAACCTCGCACCCTTGCCTCAACGCTGTTCCCGGTTGGCCTGCTATTAATAGCCATGGCATCGATCCAGTCCGGCGCTTCCCTGGCGAAAAGCATGTTCCCGGTGATCGGCGCACAGGGGACAACCACGTTGCGGCTGATCTTCGCCAGCGTGATCATGCTGTTGCTGCTGCGCCCATGGCGAGCCAGGCTCACCGCCAAGTCGCTGCGCACAGTGATCGTTTACGGCATGGCCCTGGGCGGCATGAACTTTCTCTTCTATATGTCTTTGCGTACGGTACCGCTGGGCATTGCTGTCGCCCTGGAATTCACCGGCCCGCTGGCCGTTGCTATTTATGCCTCCCGCCGAGCCATCGACTTTCTATGGATAGCCCTGGCCGCAGCGGGCCTGTTGCTTCTTATACCTACAGGTGCGACAACCGCGGGAATCGACCTGGTCGGGGCCGGGTATGCATTGGGAGCAGGTGTTTGCTGGGCGCTCTATATTCTGTTCGGCCAGAAAGCCGGCGCTGACAACGGCGTCACGACCGCCGCATTGGGCGTCATGATCGCAGCGCTGTTCGTTGCGCCCATCGGCATCGTCCACGCCGGTGCCGCACTGCTGACACCTTCGTTGATTCCGATCGCCATTGGCGTCGCCATCCTGTCCACCGCCCTGCCCTACACACTGGAAATGGTCGCCCTCACTCGCCTGCCCGCACGAACCTTCGGCACACTGATGAGTATCGAACCCGCGTTCGGCGCCTTGTCCGGTCTGCTGTTTCTGCAGGAATACCTCACGCTGTCACAATGGATGGCGATTCTGTGCATTATTCTGGCGTCCGTTGGAGCCACGCTGACCATGGGCAGTAGCGCCAAGCCTGTCATTGCGGCAGATTGAAACGGGATTTGACGAAGGTCTGGCAATTGGCGCTGATTTAGGCCATGTTTAAGCGTCTAACTCAGTGCCAGATATGGATTTTTTCGGACAGGGATTTCAGAACGCTTCAAGCGCGATCGAATGCAGGCAGACCCGAACGTCAGACTCGAGGCTGTCATAAGGACGGTAATGAAACGAATTTTGATAGTGATCGCCATACTGGCAATAGCAGGTTGTGCGGCGACCTCGGAAACTCAGGTAAAACGCGGAAAAAAAGGGTTGCACATCAACTGCTCGGGGCTCTCGTCCTCCTGGGAAAAGTGTTATGCCAGCGCTGCCAATTCCTGCGCGCCAAAGGGCTACAAAGTGATCGCCAAATCGGGTGACGCCGTGGAAGAACCCGGCGACTACCCGTTTGGCCTCAACCCTGCCGGCTATACCAGCCGCAGCATGATCGTCATCTGCAAATAAATCAGTGCGGCTGGGCGATCTGACGACCAATCTCTTCATGGCTGGACGTAAGCACCGCTCGCTGCATGTCCGGCGTGGCCAGCATGCGTGCGACGACCAGTGCACCAACACACTGGGACAGGACCGACCACGCCAGGCTGTCACTCTCAAGTATCTGCGCCCAACTCTGCTGCAGTCGACAGATCCACAGCTCCGCTTGCTCTCGCACTTGCAGGTCAGACCGGGCAATTTCTGCGCCCAACGCCGGCAACGCACACCCCGCCTCAGGCTGTTCGACATGGGCCATGCTCAGATAGTGTTTGAGGCAACGCTCCAGACGCTGGCGGTCCTGCACGCCCTGCCCACCCAAGCGCTCCAGACTCTGACCCAACTCCCGCTCGACAATGGCCGTGAACAGCGCGTCCTTTGACGAAAAATGGCTGTAGAACGCCGCGCCACTCAGACCGATCGCCTTCATCAAACCATCCACACCAACGGTGGAAAAACCGGATCGCTTGGCCGACAAAGCACTGCTTTCGAGCAACTTCTCGCGGGTTTCCAGCTTGTGACTGGCGGAGTAACGCATGTGTTTGGCCTCGACATTGACTCGCTTGACGTTGTCGAAATCCTAGCATAACGTTCGTTCACTTAACGATCGTTTACTAAAAGGATCTGCCCATGAATAACAAGAAGGTCGTATTGGTTGTCGGCGCAGGCGACGCCACTGGCGGGGCGATTGCAAAGCGCTTTGCCAAAGAAGGCTTCATCGCCTGCGTCACGCGGCGCAGCGCCGACAAGTTGCAGCCTCTGGTCGAGGCCATTCAGGCCGACGGCGGCGAAGCGCATGGATTCGCCTGCGACGCGCGCAAAGAAGAAGACGTTATCGCGTTGATCGAAGACATCGAAACCCGCGTCGGCCCGATTGAAGCGTTTGTCTTCAACATTGGCGCCAACGTGCCCTGCAGTATTCTCGAAGAAACCGCGCGCAAATATTTCAAGATCTGGGAAATGGCCTGTTTCTCGGGTTTCCTCAATGCACGTGAAGTGGCCAAGCGCATGGTCGCCCGTCAGCGCGGCACGATTCTATTCACCGGCGCCACCGCCGGGCTTCGCGGTGCCTCCGGGTTCGCCGCGTTTGCCGGTGCCAAACACGGGATTCGCGCCTTGGCACAAAGCATGGCGCGAGAGCTGGGCCCAATGAACATCCACGTCGCCCACGTGGTGGTCGACGGCGCCATCGATACCGACTTCATTCGCAACAGTTTCCCCGAGAAGTACGCCACCAAGGATCAGGACGGTATTCTCAATCCTGAACACATCGCCGAAAACTATTGGTACCTGCACAGCCAGCCACGTGACGCCTGGACGTTCGAACTGGACCTGCGTCCATGGAATGAACGCTGGTAAGCCCTCCCCCTGCATAACAATAAAGAGAGTGCAGCAATAATGACGAAAACCGTGGAGTTCTATTTCGACCTCGGCAGCCCTGCCACGTATCTGGCCTACACCCAACTGCCGAAAATCTGCGCACAGACTGGCAGCGAGTTGATCTACATTCCAATGCTGCTGGGGGGCGTGTTCAAAGCGACCGGCAACGCATCACCGGCGATGATTCCGGCCAAGGGTCGCTACATGTTTGAGGACCTGGATCGCTACGCCAAGCGGTATGCCGTGCCGCTCACGTTCAATCCGCACTTCCCGATCAACACGTTGATGTTGATGCGCGCGGTCACCGGCATTCAATTGCATCATCCAGAACGCTTTCAGGCCTTTATCGATTGCCTGTTCCACGCTCTTTGGGTTGAAGGACGCAGCCTGGATGAACCCGAGACAGTCGCGGCAGTATTGACTGAACAAGGTTTTGACCCGCAGACCGTACTGGCATTGGCCAATGACGAATCAGTCAAAGCCGTGCTCAAGGAAAATACCGAAACAGCGGTTAAACGTGGCGTGTTCGGCGCCCCCAGCATGTTTGTCGGCCAGCAGTTGTTCTTTGGTCAGGATCGACTCGACTTCGTCGAACAGGCATTGCGCCAGAGCTAGAACGAAGCCACGACCCGGACGCTGGCAACAGCGCCCGGGCGACAATCGCTTAAATAGCGGCAGTGCGGATATTCAGCCACTCCAGCGCAGCGCCGTTGAGCAATGGACTCAAACGCTCACGCACTTGCGCGTGGTAGGCATTGAACCACTGTTTCTCTTCCTGACTCAGCAACGCCGGCAACAGGCACCGCGTGTCGATCGGGCAGAGGGTCAAGGTTTCAAACTTGAGGAAATCGCCAAACTCGCTGCTACCGGCCTCGCGATTCATCGCCAGGTTCTCGATGCGCACACCCCAACGCCCAGGGCGATAAGTGCCAGGTTCGATCGAAGTGATCATCCCCGGCTGCATGGCGGTCTGCGGCGCCGGCGCTGCTTGATAGGCGATGACCTGCGGGCCCTCGTGAACGTTGAGGAAATAGCCAACGCCGTGACCGGTGCCGTGACCGTAATCGACGTTATCCGCCCAGATCGGCGCCCGCGCGATGGCATCCAGCAGCGGCGACAGAATGCCTTTTGGGAAATGTGCTCGGGACAGGGCAATCACGCCCTTCAACACCCGTGTGCAATCGCGTTTCTGCTCTTCGGTCGGCGTACCGACCGGCACCATCCGCGTGATGTCGGTAGTGCCGCCGAGGTATTGGCCACCCGAGTCGATCAACAGCAGGCCATCGCCTTCGATCACCGCGTGTTCTTCTTCAGTGGCGTGATAATGCGGCATCGCGCCGTTGGCGTTGAACGCAGCGATGGTGTTGAAACTCAACGACACATAATCCGGACGACGCTCACGCGCTGCGGTGAGTTTTTCGTCGATGGTCAGCTCGGTGATGCGTTCGCGCCCCCAGGCCGATTCCAGCCAGGCGAAGAATTCGCACAGCGCCGCACCGTCCTGCTCCATCGCTTTACGGATGTGCTGAGCATCCGCTTCACTTTTTTGCGACTTGGCCAAGGTGGTCGGGTTCAGACCTTCGACCAGCGTTACTTCACCGTCGAGATTATCCAGCAGGCCACGGGTGACCCGCGCCGGATCCACCAGCAAGCTCTCGCCACTCGGTACCGCACGCAGGGCCTCTGCGACTTCGCTGTAATCACGCAGCGTCACGCCATCCTTCTCCAGCACCGCGCGCAAATCTGCATCGACCTTGCTCAACGCCACGAACAAAGTCGCTTGCTGTTGATTGATCAACGCAAACGAAACAAACACCGGGTTGAACGACACATCACCGCCGCGCAAGTTGAACAGCCAGGCGATGTCGTCCAGGGTCGCGATGAAATGCCAATCAGCGCCGCGTTCCTGCAAGGTTTTGCGCAAGCTGGCGAGTTTTTCGCCACGGCTCACCGTCGCCTGCGGCGGCAGATGCTGATAGATCGCTGCGCTCGGCAGGCTCGGGCGATCACTCCAGACTTCATTGAGCAGATCGATGTCGGTACGCAAACGAGCGCCCCGCGCTTCCAGTTTGCTGCTCAACGTGCGGGCCGAGGCCACGGCCATCACCGCACCGTCCACCGCGACCACGCCACCTTCTGGCGTCTGTTCGGCCAGCCAGTCCAGCGGGCTCGGTTGGCCCGGTTGCAACTTGACCAGTTCGATGCCGCTGCCGTTGAGTTCCTTGGTTGCCTGTTCCCAGTAACGACTGTCGGCCCAGACCCCGGCGAAATCGTCAGTGACAATCAACGTGCCGACCGAACCGTGGAAACCCGACAGCCACTGCCGGCCCTGCCAGTAACCCGGCAAATATTCCGACAAATGCGGGTCGGCGGACGGCACCAACAACGCATGAATGCCTTCGCGGCGCATCAACTCACGGGTGTGCGCCAGGCGCTGGGGCACCGATCCTTCGGTCGAGGTCTGGGTACTCATCATGTCTCCTGCTAATCACTTATTCGTTATTGTTCGTAGCCGTCAGGACGGCTGGTTAAAGCCCTGTCGCCCAGAATGCCGGAGCACTGGCGCAGGCGCTCTTGATCAGTTCGCAAGTCTTGTCGATGTCCTCGGCAGTGGTGAAACGGCCGAGACTCAGGCGAATGGTGCGCCCGGCCAGATGCGCGTCGTGGCCGAGTGCCAACAGCACGTGGGAAGGCGCGTTGCTCGCCGAGTTGCAGGCCGAGGTCGCGGAAAACGCAATCGAATGAATCAACGCAGCGCTGTTGAATTCGCCCTCGCTGAAAGTCAGGCTCAAGGTGTGCGGAATGCGCTGGCTGGCGCTGCCATTCAGGCGCACACCCGGCAGGCTCGACAGTTGTTCGAGCAAGCGTTCGCGCAACGCGACGATCGAAGCTTTTTCCTCATCGAACGCAGCAGCCGCCAAGGCAAACGCCGAACCCATTCCAGCAATCTGATGAGTTGCCAGCGTCCCGGAGCGCAATCCACCTTCGTGACCGCCGCCGTGAATCTGCGCCTGCAAACGCTGTTGCGCCCGCGGGCCGACGTACAACGCGCCAATACCTTTGGGGCCGTAGAGTTTGTGCGCCGAAAACGACATCAGGTCGACCGGCAACTGCGCCAGATCGATCGCCACTTTGCCGGCGCCTTGCGCCGCATCGACATGAAACAGCGCCTCGCGGCTGCGCACGACCTCGCCAATCGCCTGAATGTCGTTGAGCGTACCGAGTTCGTTGTTAACCAGCATCAGTGACACCAGAAAGGTGTCCTCGCGCATCGCTTCGCTGACCGCCTGCGGCGTGATCAGCCCGTCGGCGTCCGGCACCAGATAGGTCACGGCGATGCCGCCGTCCTGCAACTGGCGGGCGGTATCGAGGATGGCCTTGTGTTCAATCTGGCTGGTAATGATGTGGCCGCCGGGCACACCGCGTGCCTGCGCTACACCTTTGAGGGCGAGGTTATTGGACTCGGTTGCACCGGAGGTCCAGACAATCTGCTCGGCATTCGCGCCGACCAGTTCGGCGACTTGCCGGCGGGCCTGCTCGACCGTGTGCCGGGCCTGCTGGCCGAAGGCGTGGGAGCTGGAGGCCGGGTTGCCGAAGTTACCGTGAAACCCCAGACATTCGATCATCACCTGGATGACCCGCTCGTCCACCGGGGTGGTGGCGGCGTAATCGAAATACAACGGACGTGTGTTCATAAAAGACTCGCAGAGCGTGTTCCGGGATCAGGAGGCTCGTGTCTGCAAACGGCACCGCGCAGCCTTGTGAGCTGCGCGTCGGTTCGAGAGCGTCATCAATACCTGATCGGATGCCGTTAAAGAAGAACAACTTCATTTAAAAGTGCGTAGGAACGCTCCTGAAGTCGAGCTTAACAGGCATCGGCCCGGCGGTTGAAGCAATGCATCAGCTAAAGCTTTCGAGAAGTAACGGATACAGCGAAATCACCAACAGCACCGCCATGCCCCAGTTGAACACGCGCAACCAGCGCGGCTCCTTCAGGACATTGCGCAGCAAGGTGCCGCAGGCTGCCCAGAGGCCGACACTCGGCAGGTTGATGATGGCGAACACTGCTGCGATCACCAGCACATTGGTGAAATAACCCTGCATTGGCGTGTAAGTGCTGATAGCACCGATGGCCATGATCCACGCTTTCGGATTGACCCACTGAAACGCCGCAGCGCCGAGATAGCTGATCGGTTTCGCTTCGCCCTGCGCGCTGTCGCCGACCGGCCCGGAGTGGGCGATTTTCCACGCCAGATACAACAGGTACGCCGCGCCGACGTAACGCAGCACCGTGTAAAGAATGGGATATGTCTGGAATACCGCCCCGAGGCCGAAACCCACCGCCACAACCAATACGAAGAAGCCGCAGGTGATCCCGAGCATATGCGGAATGGTTCGGTTAAAGCCGAAGTTCACCCCAGATGCCAGCAACATGGTGTTGTTGGGCCCCGGTGTGATCGAGGTGACGAGGGCGAACAGGGCAAAGCCCAGCAACAAATCAAGCGAAAGGGTCATGGCAGACAATCCATCAGGGTCATTCAGGTGTTGACCCTATCCCACGCCGCCCGGCAAACCCACGGACAGTTGGGTAAAACTTCTGGCAGTACAGTTTGTTATCAGCTTGGGCGACCGTGTAGCTGTACGGCACGCTCAGCGCTCATTTCAGCTTTTTTGTCGAACTGTGTCTGACCGAGCAATCGGGCTTTTTTGGCGTGGTATTCGTCGAACGACAGACCGCTACGGTTCAACGCCTCCATCGCCAGCTCCTGGGATTCTTCGGCGGTATAGGGCCGCAGTTCCGGGGAAACATGACCGGCACAACCGGCGAGTACGGAAACAGCGAGCATCAGCGAAATAGTCAGTAAATAATTCATGGGAGCGTCCTGGCGAGCAGTGTGGGTCGATGGAGAAAGGCTACGCCCGGGCACGCTCGCGCAGAAATCAACGCTTTCGATAGTGGCTATCGGGTTTTGCGCATCTAACGTCACATATTTCTAATCGATCTATAAATATCTAATAACAGTCTTTTACGGAATAACAGCAAGCCTTTATAACTCCCTCCTATGCGCTCATCACTGTTGCTCCAGCAACTGTTGCCCAGGCAACAGTGGTTCAACAAAGCATCCTTAAATCTGCACAGCTGATCGCCCGCGCAATGCGCAAAGCCCCGTAAACCGGGCCCCCCAAGAATTGGTACAGCGCTTGCTCAAGCCTGGTGACTTACTCACTGCTCGCTGAGCAACTGTTGAAAAAGGAACTGATCATGTCGCGTCCCCTGAAAGTCGTCGCTGTGTCCGGCGGTACCTGGCGTCCATCGCGCACGCTGGTGCTGACCCAAGCCCTGCTGTCCGAACTGGGCGGACATTTACCGATCGAGAGCCACCTGATCGAACTCGGCGACATTGCCCGTGCGCTGGGCGGCGCCCTCTCGCGTCAGGAACTGAGCGCTGAGGTCGAGGCCGAGCTGCAAGCCATCGAACAGGCCGATTTGCTGATCGTCGCCGCACCGGTTTATCGCGGTTCCTATCCGGGCCTGCTCAAGCACTTGTTCGACCTGATCGACCTCAACGCCTTGATCGACACCCCGGTGCTGCTCGCCGCCACCGGGGGCAGCGAACGCCATGCGCTGGTGCTAGATCACCAGTTGCGACCGCTGTTGAGTTTCTTCCAGGCGATGACGTTGCCGATTGGCGTGTACGCCACCGAAGCCGATTTTGCCGATTACCAGATCACCAGCGAAGCGCTGAAAGCGCGTATCCGTCTGGCCGCTGAGCGCGCCGCGCCGCTGTTCGCCAGCCAGATCAAACCGTTGCTGAAGATCGCTTAAGGAGCTGTTCATGGATGTTTTCTGGTTCCTGCCGACCCACGGCGACGGTCACTACCTGGGCACCACCCAAGGCGCGCGCCCGGTCACCCTCAATTATCTGAAACAAGTGGCGCAGGCCGCCGACAGCCTCGGTTATCACGGTGTGCTGATTCCCACCGGACGCTCCTGCGAAGACTCGTGGGTGATTGCCTCAGCGCTGGTGCCTTTGACGGAACGCTTGCGGTACCTGGTAGCGATTCGTCCGGGGATTATTTCGCCGACGGTTTCGGCGCGTATGGCGGCGACGCTGGACCGATTGTCCAACGGCCGCTTGTTGATCAACGTCGTGACCGGTGGCGATCCGGATGAAAACCGTGGCGACGGCAGCTTCCTCAGCCACAGCGAACGCTACGAAGTCACCGATGAATTCCTGAAAATCTGGCGCCGTGTATTGCAGGGCGAATCGGTGGATTTCGAGGGTAAACACCTGAAAGTGCAGAACGCCAAAGCGCTCTACCCCCCCGTGCAGAAGCCTTATCCGCCGCTGTACTTCGGCGGCTCGTCTGACGCTGCGCATGACTTGGCGGCCGAACAGGTCGATGTCTATCTGACCTGGGGTGAGCCACCGGCCGCCGTCGCGGAAAAACTCGCCGACGTGCGCGAGCGCGCGGCGCGGCACGGGCGCACGGTGAAATTCGGCATTCGCCTGCACGTGATCGTGCGTGAGACCGCCGAAGAGGCGTGGAAAGCCGCCGACAAATTGATCGAGCACATCAGCGACGAAACCATCGAGGCCGCACAGAAATCCTTCTCACGTTTCGACTCCGAAGGCCAGCGGCGCATGGCCGCGTTGCACGATGGCCGCCGCGACAACCTCGAAATCGCCCCCAACCTGTGGGCCGGGGTCGGGCTGGTGCGCGGCGGTGCCGGCACCGCACTGGTCGGCGATCCGCAACAAGTGGCGGCGCGGATCAAGGAGTACGCGGACTTGGGCATCGAAAGCTTCATTTTCTCCGGCTACCCGCACCTCGAAGAGGCTTACCGCTTTGCCGAACTGGTGTTCCCGCTGCTGCCCGAGCCGTACGCAAGCCTGGCCGGGCGCGGTGTGACCAACCTGACCGGACCGTTCGGCGAAATGATCGCCAACGACGTACTCCCCACAAAAGCCACGGCATAAACAAATCCCCTGTAGGAGCTGCCGCAGGCTGCGATCTTTTGATCTTTTTTTAAAAAATCAAAGGCAAAAGATCGCAGCCTGCGGCAGGTCCT
>NZ_AKJD01000046.1 GCF_000282515.1 Pseudomonas sp. GM80 | reverse complement strand
AAAGATCGCAGCCTTCGGCAGCTCCTACATGAGGTCAATTGTAGGAGCTGCCGAAGGCTGCGATCTTTTGATCTTCGATGTACACCGGGGAAACCCCTAGAAACCTCATGAATCAGGCATTTTCCCTTGGGTCACTGATGGCCTTTTGGTAGAGTCGCCGTCGCCAGCGGGTTTTCGGCTGGACGATGGAACCGAAGAAGGGAGTCTGATCAGTGAGTCCGGGCAAAAAAATTCTCGGCCTCACAGCGTTTCTTTTGCTGCTGACGCTGTGGGCCAGTTACTTTTACGTATTCAAGGAAAACAGCGGCGGCCAGCTTGGCGGTGTCGGCGAAAGCACCGCGTGGTGCGGCACACCGCCGTCCACTGAAGCAGCGCTGCTGGGCAAGGATCAGTTGACCTTGCGCGTCACCAACAACCTGCGCGGCGAGTTCATGCTCAGCGGTTCGCTGGTGGTCTCGGAACGCACTTTCAATCGATATGACTTGGGCCGCAACGAGCTGCGTCTGCGCCTGGAGCCGTTGCAGTGGTCCTATGGCGTCACGCCGATCTTCCTTGAACAGGTCAAGCTGCAGCCACTGAGCCGCAACTTGTCCGCCACCAACAAAAGCGCCTCCGCCGAGCTTGAGCCACGCCCGATCGGCGTGCAGGGTCAAGTCACCGAATTTCCGTTCGACACCTATCGCTACGGCTACAAACCGGTGCTCTATTACCTCAAGGGCAGCGAGCGCATCGACCTGCGCTTCAAGAACATCACCACGCTGATGGAGATGTCCAACACCTTTACGCCGATCCAGAAGTACAACCGCGTCGACTACATCAACGAGAAAAACTCGATGATCCGCGACGACGACTACAAAGCATACGGGCCGCACGAATGCGCGTTCAGTGTTGAGCGCAAGGGGTCGTTCAAGGTGGTTGTGCTGTTGCTGCTGCTGGTGCTGTGCCTGCCGTTGTTGCTGGTGTTCTACCGTAATGAGCCGGGGATCGACTTCCTAGCCACGCTGTTGGGCGCTGCGATCGTGCGGGTATTGCTGATCGGTCCGGTGCAGGACTTCCAGCTGTACAACATCGATTTCCTCTTGGGGGCGGCGATTTTGCTGGTGGGCACGGTGTCGCTGATCAAGGCGATGCACATCAACAGCCGCCGCGAGATGGCATTGCGCAGTGGCGAAACCTCCTCGTGGTGAATCTGCGCTGAACCTGTAGGCGCTGCCGCAGGCTGCGATTGATCGTTCCTGCGCTCTGCGTGGGAATGCCGCCGAGGACGCTCGGCGTCCCAAGATCAAAAGATCGCAGCCTGCGGCAGCTCCTACATTGAACATTGCGGGCCAAAGGTTTTATTTCAGGGCCGGGTCGCCCATGTTCATTTTCTTCCAGCCTTGCAGCAGCACCTGCGCCTTCGGCTCTTGCCCGCTGTCGAGGTACCACTGGATCAGCGACAGCCGCGCGTTGCGGTTTGCCGGCTGAACCTTGAGCAGGCCTTCGAGTATTTCGCACGCCTCATCGACCTTGCCACTTTCATGCAATGCCACCGCGAGCACGTAGCCGTACTGCGCGTTCTGTGGCTCCAGTTGCGCGGCTTTTTTCAGCGCTGACATGGCCTCGCCAGGCTTGCCGGCGCGGATCAGCGACAGGCCTTGGGTGTGCTGCAACAGAGCGGCGTCCGGGTGTTCCTTGAGACTGTCCTGCAGCAGCTTTTGCGCCTCTTGCCCGCGACCATTGGCTTCCAGCCACTGCACCAGTGTGACCAGTGCCGGGTAGAAATCCGGGTCGCGCTTGAGGGCTGCGCGCAGCAAGTCTTCGACTTCCGAGCCACGACCGCTGGCCTGATACAGCATGGCCAGATTCAGATTGGCCTCGGCGCGTTCCAGAAGACTTTTCTGCACCGCTTCGTACTCGGCAATCGCCGACTCCCAATGGGCTTGCGCTGCGCCGAGCGCGTTGCTGCGGGCTACCCCGAGCAAGTCCCGCGCCGCGACAATGCGCACCGCTTTCACCGGATCGCCCAGCAGCGGCGATAACAACGGCGCGCGTTCCGGTGGCGGCAAGAACGCGCTGATCGCCCGCACCGCGCTTTCACGAACTTGTGGTTGTGAGTTTTTCAGGTCCTGTGTTGCCAGTTTTAACGCTTGCTCGCTTGGATACATCGGCAGTTCCGCCAGCAATGTCGCCCGCTGAATCGCTGGCAGATCGCTGCGCTGCAACTGCTCATACAGCGCATCGGCGGCGCCGGGTTGACCATTGCGAATCAGCCACAGGCTTTCGTCGTAACGCGGTGCCTGCGGGGCGGTAGAAGCGCTCCACAATTTGAACTGCGCCGTGACCTTGTCGCCGGCCTTGCCTTGATGGCAGGTCAGGCAGGCGTCCGGTGTGCCGAGCTTCTGCGCGCGTTCCGGGTTGGGAATGCTGAAACTGTGGTCGTGGCGCAAATCGTTGCCCATATAGAACTTGCCGGGCATGTGGCAATCCACGCATTGCGAACCGGGCTGCCCCAAGGTGTGGCGGGTGTGTTCAATGGAGTCGTAGTTTTTTGCTTGCAGGCCTTTGCCATCCACGCCTTCGACCGAGGTTTTGCCCGCGGTGTTGTGACATTGCAGGCACACCGCGTTACCCGGTGCTTTCAGTTCGTTGCTGTGCGGGTTGTGGCAGTTGCTGCAGCGCACGCCCTTGTCGAACATTTTGCTTTGCAGGAACGAGCCATGTTCGAACACTTCATCCTTGATCTTGCCGTCCAGCGCATACAGTTCACGGGTGAGGGTGCTCGGCAGGTAATCGTCCATCAGCCGTTTGCCGACGGTGTAGCCATCGCCCAGCGGTGCGCGGCGCGCGTGGCAGCGGGCGCAGGTTTCGATTTCCACCGTGGCGTTTTTATCCTTGAGATCGACGTCGAAACCCTGGTGGATCAGGTCGCCTTTTTTCTTCGTCCATTCGAGGTGATTGGATGCTGCACCGTGGCAAGCCTGGCAACCGACCCCGAGGCTGTTCCACTGGCTGTTGAAGGTATTGCTCGCGGCATCGAAATTGCGTTTGAAACCGGTGGTGTGGCATTCGACGCACATGAAGTTGGCGTTCTGGCTCGGCTTGCTCCAGTGCAGTGGATTCTTGAAATTGACGCCCTGGCCGGGATAGAGATGAAACCAGCGGTGCTTCTCGGTATCCCACGCCACACCGAGGGCTTGCAGGCGACCTTCGCCGACGTCGAGCAGGTATTGCTGCAGCGGCGCGATGCCGAAGGTGTAGGCCACTTTGAAGTCGGCATTCTTGCCGTCGATGCCGGGCGTGTTGACCCAGAACTCATCGCCCTTGCGCGAGAAGCGCGTGGTCTCTTTTTCCGCCTTGAAGGTGACGTTGTTGAAGTCGCCGAGCATCGTCTCGGTGTTTGCCGCTTGCATCGCCAATTGGTGATGCGAGCCTTGCCAGTCCTTGACCTGCTCGGTGTGGCAGCCCTGGCATTGTTGCTCGTCGACCATCGTTGCCGGCTTCAGCGCCACCGCTTCGGGCTTGGCTGGAGCAGGAGCTGGTGCGGGCGCAGTGATCGGCGGCGCCTTGACCGGCACCGGTGCAGGGCTGAACAGAAACCAGCCGATGCCCGCCACGGCGGCCAACAGCACACCGATGGTGAGGGGGAACACGTAGCGCGAAAAAAAAGAAGGTCGAGACGAATCAGGGTCAGGTTGTGCTGTTTTATTTTTATGCTTGGGCATTGCGACTTCCGTAGTCCAGGTGCATTTGCCGTCTGGCGTGCGTTCAAGCTCGGTGCAGCTTTGCCGTCTCGCGTGCGTCTGTCAAATGACGGTTGTGATCCGCTGCGCAGGTGCGCGTGAATGTTTTAATGTGCAATCGCATTTACTGAGGATTTAGCTATACCTGTAACTCCCGTTCTATAAAAGTTTTCGGCCGTCTGACAGGAGTTACAGCATGAAGCTAGCAGTAATGATGGGCACGCTGTGCATCGCTACCCTTGGCGTAGTGGGTTGTTCCAGTAAAACCGTCGCTCCCGAGGATTACTCAGGGTTTCTCAAGGACTACAGCCAACTGAAGGAAGCCAAGTCACCTTCTGGCGCCGAGGTCATGCGCTGGATTGATCCCAAGGTCGATATCAGCAAGTTCACCAGCGTCTACGTCGAGCCGAGCCAGCTGTATCCGAAACCGCAACCGACCGCGAAAATTTCCCAGCAGACCCTCAACGGCATCACCAGCTACTACGATCAGGCGCTCAAGCGTGAGCTGAGCAAATCGCTGCCACTGGCCGCCGGCCCTGGGCCCGGGGTGATCGTGATTCGCCCGGCAATTACTGCGGTGAGCAGCAAGACCGAAGGCCTGCACGCGTATGAAGTGATCCCGATTGCCTTGGTTGCTGCGGCAGTCAGCACTGCCAGTGGCATCCGCGATCAGGAAACCACTCTGGCCACTGAAGCGGTCTTTCTCGATGGCGGCAGCAACAAGGTGGTGTCTCAAGTGGTGCGCAAAGGCACCGGCAAACCGTTGGAAAATGACACGCAGGCATTGAAGGCCGATGATGTCAAAGCCGTGATCGACGGCTGGGCGAGTGACATGCATCAGATGTATCTGAAACTGAAGTCTGAATCCAAATAATGCATCGAGGCTGATGGCCTCATCGCGGGCAAGCCCGCTCCCACATGGATCGCTGTGAATCAATAATCACATTCACAACACAAATCCCTGTGGGAGCGGGCTTGCCCGCGATGGCATTCGCAAGGGCGCTACATCATTGTCCGGTAAACCAGCGGTAGTACGGATTGCCGCCATCCCAGCGCATCACCTCGCGCATGTCCCGCCCCCACGCATCCCGATCGCCGTCATAGGCATGCAGGCTCGCCCGATAAAACTGCATCAGACGCTGGCGATGGGTTTCCATGCGCTCTGTGAACCCGGCATCGGCGTTCACCAGCGGCGGCGCCTGATACAAATCCAGCAACGCCGGCAGCACGCGGGTGATCTCCTTGCTGCGCACCCACGGCGCGTATTCGATCCTCGGTTGGTCGTCAGTCACGGCGGGGGCATCAGCAGCGAAGCGTTCCAGGCCTGCACGATCGGTGACCCAGGTCGCCATTAGCGCAGCGGCCGAACCGATGCCGACATCCTGCAAGGTGCTGCGTACGCTGTCCTGTTGGAAACGCTCGGTGATCTTCGCTGCATCCAGTTGCATCGGCGTCAGTGAACCGACCAGCAACATTTCATGGAACTCGCTGGTCCACAGCGAGGCATACGGGAATACGTCGAGGAAGCTGCGCACCAGGGAACGCGAGTCATCGATGTTCTGCGTCGGCAGCGGCAGCCATTGCGCGACGATGCCTTTTTCCTCAAGGCGACTGGCCGCCAGTTGATAGAAGTCCCGCGAATACAGATTGACCACGCCGGCAGCGGAGGGCGGTGGTGGTTCAAGGGTGATCAGGTCGTAAGTCTGGGCGCTGCGCAGCAGTTCCTGGCGGCCATCGCGCAGGCGTACATCGACACCGGGATCGCTGGCGGCATTGAAGTTACCCTTGAACAACGGCGCCGCTTTAACCACCGAGGGCAGCAGTTCGGCGACCACCCGGTGTTCCAGCCCCGGATAGCGCAGCATCGCACCGGCGGTGATGCCGGTGCCGAAACCGATCACCAGCGTCGAGCGCGGTTCGCCGTTGTGGATCAGCAGCGGCAGCAGCGCCTGAATGCGCATGTAGCGCAACGACGGCATGGCGTCACCGGTGTTCGACACTCCCTGAATGTACAAGCGATGGAAGTTGTTCTCGCCGCGACCTTGTGCGACCACTGCGACGGTGCCGCCACGGCCCTCTTCGTAGAATGCCAGCGTGCCGTTGCGCGCACCGGGCAACAGGCTGGCGAGTTTGTCGACCGGGGTCAGCAGGGCCACGGCAACCGAGACCAGCCCGAGAGTGACGACGAGCTGGCGCCGACCTTTCTTCACGTGGTGGCCTTTGCGCACGGCACAGTAGCCGACACCCGCCGCGATGATCGCCAGCAGACCCAAGGTCCGCACCAGCCCCAGCAGCGGAATCAGCAGGAAGCCACAGAGCATCACCCCGACAATTCCGCCCAAGGTATTGAACGCCACCACCGCACCGACATCGCGCCCGACACGCTCATGGCCGACGCTCAGGCGCAGGGCCAGCGGAAACGCCGCGCCCAGCAGCAACGTCGGGATAAACACGATGCACAGCGCCGCCACGGCGAAGCGTGCGCTCATGCCCGCCAGTTCGCTGACGCCCAGGCTCAGCAACCACATTTCGGTCTGTGTCTGGGCGAGGACGAGCCAGCGGCCGAGCAGGGCGATTTCCAGCAGCGCGACCAGCCCGGCGCCGGCGATCAGCAGGCCGAACACCCCCCACGGATCACGAATGCGCTCCACGTGACGGGCGAGCAGGGCGCTGCCGATAAACAGTCCCGTCAGGTAGGTCGCCAGCACCACGGCGAACGCATAGGTGCGGGTGCTCATGAACTGCACGATCGATTGCGACCAGACCACCTCATACCCCAGCGCTACGCCACCGGCGATGGCATACAACCAGAGTGCGGTGCGATCCGTGGCTTTCTCGCTGTGCGGTTTGCTCGGGGCTGCCACCGGCAAGGGTTGTTGCCGCGCGAACCACAACGCGCCAACGGCGGCCAGCAGGTTGAGCATCGCCGCAAACAGCGCGCTGCCACGCACGCCGAGCGTGGCGATCAACACAAACGCGGCGAGCAACGTGCCGACAATCGCGCCCAGAGTATTCGCCGCATACAACTGACCACCGGCCTTGCCTGGGTCAGTCGCCAATGAACGCACCAGCACCGGCAACGTGCCGCCCATCAGCACCGCCGGAATGCCCACCAGCGCAAATGGCAGCAGCCAGGCCAGCAGGCCGACATGACCTTGCAGCCAGGCAAATGGACTGGCTGCCAGGCTCATGGCAACCGTTGCGCCAACGCCGAGGATCGCCACACATACTTCCAGCCCGGCATACAGTAGAACCGGCTGCTGCAAGCGATCGGCAAAGCGTCCGAACAGCCAGCCACCGATCGCCAGCCCGGCAAAAAACGCGCTGATGCCGGTGGTGATCGCATACACCTCGACGCCGACCACCAATGACAGTTGCTTGATCCACAACACCTGATAGACCAGCGCAGCAGCACCGGAGATGCACAGCAGCAGGGCGGGAATGATCAGCGCCGGAGCGGCCGATAGCGAGACGGGTACGGCCGACGGCTTGCTGGCGATACGTGAGGACATACGAATTGCCTTATACAAAATAACCGGCCACCCCCTGTAGGAGCTGCCGCAGGCTGCGATCTTTTGATCTTGATCTAAAAAACAAAGATCAAAAGATCGCAGCCTGCGGCAGCTCCTACAAGGGCTACGTCCGGTTTGGGATAGAGGCCGCCCGCCGGTGAGGGCGGGCGGCATTCTTGCAGTCTTATTGTGCAGCTTTCATTTTTTCAGCGATTTTCGCATCTACCGCAGCGCGGATCTGGTCAATACTGAAGCTGGCCGGTTTCTGGCTCGGTGGATACTCGACGAAGGTCTGCAGGAACGCCGCCGACTTCATCACCGCCATCTCGGTCAGATAAACGTTTTTGGTGGTCCAGTCGTAGTACTGATCGGAAACGGTATCAGCACGTTCATACGGGTCCATGCGCAGGTTGAAGATTTTCGGTACGCGCAGACACACGAACGGTTCGCTCCAGACCTTGAAGCCCCCCGGTGCACGTTGTTCGCAGAACACCGCTTTCCAGTTGCCATAGCGCATCGACACCAGTACGCCGTCGTCGTTGAAGTAGTAGAACTCTTTGCGCTCACTCTTAGGGCTTTGGCCGGTCAGGAAAGGCAATTGGTTGTAACCGTCCAGATGCACCTTGAAGCTGGTACCGCCAGAGGTCGGCGCCCAGCCTTTGAGCAACTTGTTGGTGACATCGGCGTCACCGGCCGCCGCGAGCAAGGTCGGGAACCAGTCCAGGCCCGAGAACATTTCGTTGGTGACTTCACCCGGTTTGATCTTGCCCGGCCAGCGAACCATCGCCGGTACGCGGTAGGCGCCTTCCCAGTTGGAGTTTTTCTCGTTACGGAACGGCGTGGTCGCCGCGTCCGGCCAGGAGAACTGGTTCGGGCCGTTGTCGGTGGTGTAGACGACGATGGTGTTGTCGGTGATTTTCAGGTCATCGAGAGTTTTCAGCAGTTTGCCGACGTCGCCGTCGTGCTCGAGCATGCCGTCTGCGTATTCGTTGCCGGGCATGCCGCTCTGGCCCTTCATCGAATCACGCACGTGGGTGTAAAGGTGCATGCGCGTGGTGTTCATCCAGACGAAGAACGGTTTGTCCGCCTTGGCCTGTTTCTCGATGAACGCTTGTGCCGCCGCCGTGGTTTCGTCGTCGATGGTTTCCATGCGCTTGGTGGTCAGCGCGCCGGTGTCTTCAATTTTGCCGTCGGCGAAGCTGTGAATCACGCCACGGGGCGAAACGGCCTTGACGAACTCAGCGTCATCTTTTGGCCAGTACGGGCGCTCAGGTTCCTCTTCCGCATTGAGGTGGTACAGGTTGCCGAAGAATTCGTCGAAACCGTGGTTGGTCGGCAGGTATTCGTCTTTGTCGCCCAAGTGGTTCTTGCCGAACTGCCCGGTCGCATAACCTTGCGACTTGAGTGCCTGGGCAATGGTGATGTCACGTTTTTGCAGGCCTACCGGAGCGCCTGGAATGCCGACTTTCGACAGACCGGTACGCAGTGGCGTCTGCCCGGTGATGAACGACGATCGTCCAGCCGTACAGCTGTTCTCCGCGTAGTAATCGGTGAACATCATGCCTTCTTTGGCGATTCGGTCGATGTTCGGTGTCTTGTACCCCACCACGCCCATGGAATAGGCACTGATGTTGGTCTGGCCGATGTCATCGCCGAAGATCACCAGAATGTTGGGTTTTTCAGCCGCTGTGGCGGTTGCCGACAGCGCCATCACCGAGGTCGCCACCAGGGCGAGTTTCGGTAGCCACTTGCGTATGCGAGTCATCTGACTTGCTCCTTTTCGCGGGGGTCGTTTATTGCGACTTACGTTTATTGCAGTCCTGCAGCACGCTTTTTTCTTATTGCACCTGCTCGGTTGCCGGCGGCTCGAAGGGGTAAATCCGGCGCCATTCGGACGCCATGTCCACCACGGTCCAGCCACGGGAATTCGCTTCGTCGAGAGCCTTGTCGAGGCGCCCGATATCGGATTGACGGTCGTAGGCCCATTCACGCTTGGCGTCGGTGTGATGCACCAGGCCCATAAAACGTTTGCCGGCACCGGCGGCGGTCCACTGGAGCATTTGCAGGTCACCGTCGGAGTTGCCGAAGGCGAGGATCGGCCGGCGACCGATCACCGCATCAATGCTTTCCGGTTTGCCCGCGCCGTCGTCGTTGTGCGCCAGTTTTGGCGTGCGCACGATCGAGGCTTTGCCGTCCTTGTATTGAAATGAAGTAATGAACGTGGTGCCAATCACCTGTTCCGGCGGGATGCCATAGACCTTTTCGGCGAAGGCACGCATGAACCCGGTGTCGCCGCCGGAGACGATGTAGGTCTTGAAGTCCTGGCTGCGCAGATAATCGAGCATTTCCAGCATCGGCTGGAAGATCATTTCGGTGTAGGGCTTGCCGGTTTTCGGATGACGCGCCTGGCTCAGCCAGGTCTTGGCGTAGTCATCGAACGCTTCGGTGGTCATGCCGGTGTGAGTGGCACCGACGATTTTCAGCAAGCCGTCCATGCCGGAAGCGGCCAAGGCCTTGTGGTCGTTTTCCAGCACGGCCTTGAACGGCTGCGTGGTTTTCCATTCCGGGTGCTGCGCGGCGGTGCGCTTGACCTCGTCGAAGGCGAAGAGCAATTCGAAGTACGCCGGTTGCTCGCTCCACAGGGTGCCGTCGTTGTCGAACACGGCGATGCGCTCGGCGGGTTTGACGAAGTCCTTGCTGGTCTGGTCGGTGACGGCCTGGACGAATTCGATGATGCTTTTTTTCGCCGGGCCGTCGTTCCACGATGGCAACGGCTCACTGGCCTGCGCCAGCAGCGGCAGAGCGAGCGCAAACAACAGCGCCAGATTGAAGCGTTGACGGTGCTGCGGCGGGTTCGTCATGGGAAATCCTTCTCGTGAACGGGGTTGAGCGGGCGCAGGGCCGAGGCCGGTTTCGCCTGCTGCTGCTCGGCCTGACTGTGAAGCGTAGTCAACGATTGGCGCAATTGAACGAGTGTTTGCTCGGTGGTGGGTTTGCGGCCGTAAAGGCCACGTAACAGTCCTTGCAGGCGCGGGCCGGCATCAACCAGTTTCAGCCCCAGTCGACTGCGCCGCAGCCACAGGTATAAGGCGCTCAACTGTGGCGGTCTGGCGTCGAGTTGCGGGGCGATTTGTTGCCAGGCGCAGTCCGCCGATTGCTGCCAGGCCACTTGCCGCGCGAGCTTGCGCGCTTGCCATTGCTGGCGGGCACGGCTGAGGGCTGGGCGCAGGAGATAAACGCCACCAATGGCCACCGCCAGTAAGCTCAGCCACAGCAACCAGCGGGTGGAAACGTGCAGGCGATTCTGACCGAGCTGCCTGAGGTCTTCGGCGATCGAAAACACCGGTTTGTAAGCCGTATCAGCGACGGCCTCGAACGTAACCGCCGGGACTTGCGTGGTGCGCAATTGCCGGCTGCTGGCATCCCACCATTTCACCTCGATGGCCGGTAAGGTGTGCGAGCCTGCCTGGTCAATACGGTAAGTCACGCTGTCGACACGCTGCCCGCCGAGGATATCGCCGCGACCGTCATCGAGGCTGCTGACTTGTGGGGTTTTGGTATAGCGGCTCAGGCCGGCGGCATCACCCAGTGTCGGTATGGGCAAGGCCATGGCCAGAGCGCCGTCTGCTTGCAGGGTCAGTTGGCGGGTAATGCTGTCGCCGACTTTCAGCGGGTTGGCCGAGTGCGTGACAGTCTGGGTAAACCGCACAGCGTTGGCCACCAACGGGGTTTCCCCCGGTTTGAAACCGGGCGGTTGTGCCGCGCTGAATTGCACGGGTTGGCTCTGCGCGCTGATTTGCGTTGTCGCCTGACCGGGCGTGGCGCTTACGGTCAGGGCAGGGATGGCGAAGGTGCGCGCGACGTTCGGTGTGATCAGGTAGCTGTAGCGCAAACCGCTGAATGACTGGCCTTCGATGGTCTGATTGAGGTGCTGGGCCTGACCGTCCGGTGGCATGACCAGTGCGCCGTCGAGTTTCAGCTCGGGCAGGGTGGCGGCGCTGGTGAACCAGGTGTCGGTGAGGACGTCGAGTTGCAGCTCGACCAGGCCGCCGACCATGGCGCCTTCGGCGGGTTGCAGGTGGGCCTGGACCTTGAGTTGCGGTTCGGCTGCAAAGGCGTTGAAGCTGACTGCGATGGCCAGGAGTAAGGCGCTGATTTTTTTGCTGATTGATCCGGCCCTATCGCTGGCAAGCCAGCTCCCACAGGTTTCTTCGGTGTATTCACCGATTGTGGCAGTACCGCAAAACCCTGTGGGAGCTGGCTTGCCAGCGATGGCGGCGCCGCGGTTCAAAGGGATCATGGCTTGGCCCCCGCCTGATCTTGCAAGTTGAACTTCTGCTTGAGAAATTTCGCCGGTGAGGTGGTCAGGTTCTGCAACCACAGCGCATCGGACGCGGCCTGTTCGGTTTCAACCTTTTTGCTCTGACCCTTGCCCGGTGCCTTGTCGAATTTCACCTCGTCGGGCTTGGTCTCCGGGGCATTCTTTTCTGCGCTTTCGGTGTCTTTGAGCAATGCCTGGGCCAAGGCCAGATTGGCCGTCGCTTCCGGGAATTGCGGCTGTAGCTTCAACGCCTGGGTGTAGGCGGCGATGGCTTCATCGAACTTGAAGCGCCGCACATAAATATTGCCCAGATAGAAATACGCTTGCGGCGTATCCAGCCGCGCGAAAGTCGCCAGCGCGAGGTCGTAATCGGCGGCGTGATAGGCCGCAACGCCTTTCCAGTACGGGTCGACGAACAACGCCGCGGCTTGCGGAAAATGTTCGTGCTCGAACGCCCAGCGCCCTTGTTGATCACGGGTGAAGAAGGCGTCGCTCAAGGCATTTGCCTGCGCCGGCGCCGCTGGCCAGCCAAGACCTGCGGCGAGCAAGAGCGCCGGCATCCAGTTCACGCTCCAGCCTTTGCGCACACCGAACAATCCCAGCACCAGCAACGGCCAGCACAACCAGTATCCGGCGTCTTTCCAGTGCAGTTCGCGCTGTTCGGCGCTGGCGCTCTGAAAATGTTGCTGGGCGTGCAGCTCGATCCAGTCCAGATCATCGTCATTGAGCGTCAGGCTGCCGAGCGGCGCATCGACCGCCGACGCCAGTTGTTTGAGCGCCGCCTGATCGAAGCTGCCGAGGATCGGACGACCATTGCTGTCGATTTTCGGCTGGCCACCGGCGCCCTGGACAACCCCGCCGTCCTCGCTGCCGACCGCCAGCACCAACACTTGCAGCTGACTGTCGTGCAGGCGTTTGTCGAGCCCGTCGAGTCGCGAGGTGTCAGCACCGTCGGTGAGCAGCAGCAGGCTGCCCGGGGTTTTCTCGGCACTGAGCAGGCGCTTGGCTTGATCGATCACCGCACCGACATCTTTGCCCGGCTTATCGATCAGCCCGGTGCCGAGGGCTTGAATGAACGTGTCGAGCAGCGCCGGATCATCCGTTGGCGGCAGCACCAGATGCGCGCTGCCGGCGTAGGCGATCAATGCGGTGCGTGCACCGGCACGGCGCTGGATCAAGTCGTGAAGTTTGTGTTTGGCCGCTTCCAGTCGGGTCGGTTGCACATCGTTGGCGTCCATCGACGGCGACAGGTCCACGGCGACGATCAATGGCGCGCGGTTCTGCAGAAAGTCCGGGCGGTCCTGCTCCCAGGTCGGCCCGGCCGCTGCCACCGCGCCAAGGATCATTACTGCGCACAGCAGATGCACCGGCCGCAGCCGCTGATGATCCTGTGGGGTAATCAACAAGTGCGGCAACAGATGCTCGGCGATGTTGCCGCGCAGCCGTCGTTGCAGGTCACGGCTGCGGCGCCAGATCAGCGGCAATGCAGCACCGAACAGCGCGAGGATCAGCCACAGCGGTCGCAGGAAATGGAAGTCACCGAGATTGATCTCCATCTCAGGCCTCCTGCCGTTGACGCGCGAGCGATAAACGCGGACGCAGCAGCGCGCCGAGGTGATACAGCGCCAACAGCGCCATGGCGGCGCCCAGCGGCCAGTAGAACAGTTCCCGTTGCGGCTGGTGGCTGAGGGTTTTCACCTCATGTGGCGTCAGCCGATCAAGCGTGCTGTAGACCTGATCCAGCGCGGTGCGGTCTTCAGCGCGGAAGAATTGCCCGCCGGTGGTTTTGGCAATCTGCTCCAGCCCCGCCAGGTTGACCTTGGCCTCGCCCGATGCGCTCGGATCGCCGATGCCGATGGTGTGGATGATCACGCCCTTGTTGGCGGCCATTTCGGCGGCGTGATCCGGGGTGATCGCGCTGCTGGTGTCGTTGCCGTCCGTGAGCAGGATCAGCACTTTTTCCTGCTCATGCGCCTGATCCAGCAGCTTCAGACTCAAGCCGATGGCATCGCCGATCGCGGTGTTGGGCCCGGCCATGCCGATGCCGGTGTCTGCCAGAAGCAGCGACAGGCTGGCATGATCGAGGGTCAGCGGTGCCTGCGGATAGGCGCCGCTGCCGAATACGATCAGCCCGAGGCGGTCGTCCTTGCGCTTGTCGATGAAGCCTTGAACGACCTCTTTTACCGCCGCCAGGCGATTGATTTTCACACCGCTGGTGTTGGTGAAGTCTTCGGTTTCCATCGACTGCGAGATGTCGATGGCCAGCATCAGGTCGCGCACCGGCTGCTGGCGTTCGATCGGCTTTTCGACGAACACCGGGCGTGCAGCGGCCAGCAGAATCAACGCCCACAGCAGAACATTCAGCAGCAATTGCCAGTGATTGCGTCGACTGCCGACAGTGCCGGGTGCTTCACCGACAGCCCGGCTCATGGCATTGAAAAACGGTACGCGCACGGCGCTGCGGGCCTCGTTGTAGGCGGGCAGGTAGCGGTACGCCAGCCAGGGCAGCGGCAATAGAAGCAACAACCATGGGTAATCAAGCTGCCACATGATGATGCTCCACCCAGTGTTGGCAGGTGTCGAACAACGCCTGGCGCTGCGGCGCGGGCAGGGCGCGCAATACGTCATCCGGGGCGTAAGCGAGTTGCGCCAGTTGCGCACTGAAATCAGCGGGCAAACGCTTTTTGCTGTGCTGCTGCAAGAAGCCTTGCCAATCCTCCCTCCCCAACGCCCCGACCCTGTAGGAGCTGCCGAAGGCTGCGATCTCTTGATTGTGTTTTTTAAAAGCCAGAGCAAAAGATCGCAGCCTTCGGCAGCTCCTACATGAGGTCGGCGTGGGCATCGAGAGGGCGACGCGTTTGAGCAGTTCGGGCAGTTCACGCAGGGCATTGAGGTCATCACTGCGGCTGCGCAACTGCGCCAATCTCGCCAGTGCTTCACGCCGATATTGATCACGCTGCCATTGCCGATAGCGACTGATGGCAATAATCAGCGTGAGTAGAATCAAAACCCCAAGCAACACCCACCAGCCCCACGTCTGCGGCGCATAACTGACCGGCGTCGGCAGGCCCAACTCCTTGAGTTGCTCGATGTTGGGGATATTCGGATTCACCGCCGTGCTCCGGCGCTCTTGCCGAGTTCGGCGCGCAATTGCGCATGAGCCTCTTCGGCGGTGCTGATCATCATCAACGGCACCTGACTGCGGCGCAGCAGGGTGGCGACGTCCTTGAGCCGGCCGCTGAGAAAATCCCCCAGCGGTTGGTGCACGTTGCGTTTTTCGATGGCCAGTTCCACCTGCAACTCACCTTGCGTCACCAGCAGCCGGCCGTTGTCCGGCAGCTTCAGCGCCAACGGATCGTAGACTTGCAGGGCGATCACGTCGTTGTGCGCTGACAGTTGCCGCATCAGTTGCAAGGTGCGCTCACCGGCGCCGGCGAAGTCGCTGACGATGCAGATCAAATGATCGTGGCCGGCGAGGGCGAGGCAGCGCTGCAAGACCTTATCGAGTTGATCCTCGTCCTCAGCGTCAGGACTGCCCGCGTTCAGTGCACGGTTCTGCTCGGCGATGCGGCTGAGCAAGGCCTCCACGCGTTTGCGGCTGCGCAACGGGGCGACGCTGTCGATGCGTTGATCGTTGAACACCAGGCCGCCGACCCGGTCGCCGGCATGGAACACCATCCACGCCGCCAGCGCAGCCAACTCGGCAGCCACGGCGGATTTGAAACTGCGTTGCGAGCCGAAAAACATCGACATGCGTTGGTCGACCACGATCAGCGCGGGGCGGTCGCGCTCCTCGGTGAAAGTGCGCACCACCGGTTTGCCGGTGCGCAGCGACGCACGCCAGTCGAGATGGCGCAAGTCGTCGCCCGGTTGATAACGGCGCAGCTCATCGAAGTTCAAGCCACGGCCACGCAGGCGTGAGGCATGGTTGCCGGCGAGGATGCTGCCCTGTGGTTGGCGGGCAAGAAAACTCAGGTCACGGGCCTTGAACTCCAGCGCCATCAATTGCGCGAGAGAGACGTAGACCAGACCTTCGTCGTTCATGCCGGAATCGCCACTTTATCAAGAATGCGATCAAGCACCTTATCGGCGCTGACGCCATCGGCCACCGCGTCATAGCTCAGTTGCAGGCGATGACGCAGCACTGGATGGACCACCGCACGCACATTGTCCGGCGAGACAAAATCCTGACCCTGCAACCATGCATCGGCGCGCGCACAACGGTCCAGGCCAATGCCGCCACGCGGGCTGGCGCCGATTGAAATCCAGCGGCCGAGGTCCTCGTCGTAATCGGCGGGGTGGCGGGTGGCGTTGATCAGGTCGATCAGATAACTGTCGATGGCCGGCGACACATGCACCGCGCTGACCTCTTTGCGGGCTGCGAAGATTACATCCTGCGACAGGCTGAAGCCCTTGGCGGGCGTGGTGTTGGCGCCTTGGGCGAACTCTTCGTTGCGCAGCAGACGCAGCACTTGGCTCTCGTTTTCTGCGCTCGGGTAATCGAGCAGCACCTTCATCAGGAAGCGGTCCATCTGCGCTTCCGGCAACGGGTAAGTGCCTTCCTGTTCGATCGGGTTCTGCGTGGCCACGACGATAAACAGCTCGGGCAGCACATGACTGTTACCCGCCACGGTGATCTGTCGCTCTTCCATGGCTTCGAGCAACGCCGCTTGCACCTTGGCCGGCGCGCGGTTGATTTCGTCAGCGAGGATCAAGTTGCCAAACAACGGGCCGGGCTGGAAGCGGATCTCGTTCTTGCCTTCGACCTGATGCAGCACCTCGGCACCGGTGATGTCCGACGGCAGCAGATCCGGGGTGAACTGGATGCGGCTCATCTTCGCGTCAAGGTGTTTGGCCAGCGCCTTGACCGTGCGCGTCTTGGCCAGCCCCGGCAAACTCTCCAACAGCAAATGGCCGTTGGCCAACAGACCGAGGAGGATCTGCCGGATGACTTGATCCTGGCCGAGCACCGCTTCGGCGATGCTGGCTTGCAGGGCGTTGAGGTCGGTAAGTGCAGTCATGGCAGCAATCCTTTGTGTCTGGTCTAGAAAAACGCCAGGGTCAGGTTGACGCTGAAGCCGTTGCCTTCAGGGCGGTTCTTGGTGTCGAACTCGGGCACCCAGCGCGCACTGATGTTGGCTTGGGCGTCGGCGAATTTGCCGGCCCAGCCAATCACCGGGCCGGCACCGACCGAGCGCCCGCGATAGCCGTTGAACGTGTCGGCGGTCTGGCCCTTGTCATCGGTGATTTGCTGGATGTAACCCGCCGCGACCCCGGCACTCCAGCCTTCGCCGAAACCGTGGGTCCACAGTGCATCGAGGGTGAAAATGTTGCCGTTGCGATAGTCCGTGGCGTCGTTTTCGGTATAGAACTCAAGACCGCTGGACAAGGTGAACTCGCCACCCTTGCCATCCAGATGAGTGAACGCCACGGTGGGCATGAACGTGTAGTTGTTCTGTCCGGGGTTGGCCAGCCGATCATCGTTATAGGCGCCGGTCGGGACGTAGATGGGTAGCGACAGCGAGATGTGGTTCAGCTCATCAAAGTGGTAACCGGCGGCAATCGGCGTGATCAGCGCGTCGGCGAATTGCGTGCCGGAATCGCTGTCACCGAGGGTGCGTCCGCGCGGGCCGGTGATGCTCGCCTTGATGTCGGTGTACTGCACCGGAATGCCCACCGCAGAGGCGTAGTTCCAGCGCCCCTTGCCGGTGTCCCAGACGTGGGTGAAGTTGGCCATGGTGTAGGAGACTTTCATGTCAATCCCGCCACTGACCGCACCGGAAATCGGCGCGCCGTTGCTGCCCTTGAGCGAGCCGTCGTACCAGATACTGGTCAACGACGTCACCCAGCCCGGCTCCGGCGGGACGATGCCGGCATTGGAAAACACCTGTTGGCCGGTGATCGGTCGACCCACGCCGCCCTCTGCTGCGTAAAGCAGAGGACTGCCGATCATGCACAGCGCCAGCAACGGACGCACAACGTTAGGCTTGACCATCAAACACTCCGCTTATGGTTCTGACTGTCAAAAAATTCGAATGCCGGCAACACCTGGTGCTCGGGCGTTGCCTTCAGGTCGGCCCTGACTGAAGGCGAACGGTGGGTGAAATCCTGTGCGCCGACCCCGCAGCTGACGAACATCGTCATCAGGGCATAGCCGGCGACCTTGAGGGCTGTTCGCATAGAGTTGTCCTTACTTGCCAAACGTCACGTTGATGCCGGTGTACACCACGAACTGCGGCAGTCCGTCGCCCTTGCGGTCAACCGTCCACTGCGGCTCGACGAAGGCGTTGAGAATGTTGCTGCCAGCCTTCCACGCCTTGCCGACACCGAGGCCGATCGGGATGTAGTGGGTGTCGTTTTTCAGGTCGAAGGTCCAGGTGCCGGTGGAGCGCAGGTACCAGCCTTTTTCCAGGTTATGGATGATGAACGGCTGCATCGTTGCGCTCTCGACGTGCGGGCGGTCATTGTCGCCAGCGAAGGAGCTTTGATATTGCACAAGGGCGCCGAGCAGACCGCGCGGCGAGGCATCGATGGCCACGGCGGCGAGGCCACCTTGCCATTTGCCGGTGCCAAGTTCGTCCTGTTCGGCGGTTGGCGCCGTGATCAGCGGGCCGATACCCAACTGCACGCCTTCGGTTTTCAGAATGAAGATGTCGAACAGGTTGAGATCGCCGATGCCGGTGCTGTAACCGTTGTGCGGATCGGGTCGGGTGCTGATCGGCAGCGTCGCGCGGACCAGTTGCGGCACGCCGATGAAATCGTTCGGCGCGATCGGCAAGGTGCCGCGCAGCAACACGTCATTGCTGTGCGCATTGCTGTCGTAGAGTTTGGGGGTGTAGTAGTCCTGCAGATTGGCGCCCGGCGCCACGTTGAGCGGGTTGTTGCTTTTATTGGAGTCCTCGGCGTTATCCGCCTGCGCGCAGCAAGCAGCCGCTAGCGAACTCGCCAGAAACAGAGTCTTCCCCACTCGATTGCACTTCATCCCCGATTCCCTGGTGGCTTTTGGACAGCTCGGCACTTCTCGGCCGTAGGGCGTAATCCCTTGCTTATCAAGCCTGTAGGACACGTCTGAATGACGCTAGCAGCTAATCGGGAGTTAGCCAGTCGAATGGATTAATTCTTTGGTTTTGTGTGCGGGTTCACAATCAAATTGTGTACATAAAAAATATCCCTGTAGGAGCTGCCGAAGGCTGCGATCTTTTGATCTGTTGTTAAAGATCAAAAGATCGCAGCCTTCGGCAGCTCCTACAGGGGGAGTCATGTGTTTTTCTTGGCTTGTTCGCGGATGCGTTCTTCTTGTGCACGAGCCTCAGGGGTGAATTCGGCGCCGAAGTCTTCGGCGGAGAATATCTGGCGGATTTCGATTTCGGATTCGGTACCAGGCATCGGGTTAGGGCAGCGCTTGACCCATTCGATGGCTTCTTCTTTCGATTTCACTTCCCAGATCCAGTAGCCGGCGACCAGTTCTTTGGTTTCGATAAAGGGGCCGTCGATGACCGTGCGTTGATCGCCGGAGAAACGTACGCGGGCGCCTTTGCTGCTGGGGTGCAGGCCATCGCAATCGACCAGAATGCCGGCCTTGGACAGTTCTTCGTTGAAATTACCCATTTCGGTAATCAATTGTTCGCTGGGCATGATGCCGGCTTCGGAATCGGCGCTGGCTTTGACAAAGATCATGAATCGCATGGCGGTTACTCCGTGGCGTGTGGAATTCGTTGGTTAGTCGAACGGGCCAGCGGTGAATCGACAGGGTCGCTAAATAAAAGATGCAAACCTGCGCTTTAACAAACGCAACCCGACACGCCGCAACTATTAATGTAGGAGCTGCCGCAG
>NZ_AKJD01000045.1 GCF_000282515.1 Pseudomonas sp. GM80 | reverse complement strand
GGCTGCGATCTTTTGATCCTCACCGCTGTTCGGCAAATAGCTCTGGGTCATTCCCGCCACGTTTACGCTATAATCCCGCCCTTTAGCTGTCTCTCGCCCGGTGCGAGGGCACATCAATTTTCAAGGCGCATCGCGCCTGAATGCAGACTAAAGAGGCTAGACCCCTGTGGCATTGACGATTCTTGGCCTGTCCGGCGCCCTTAGCCATGACCCTTCAGCCGCGTTGTACATCGACGGCAAGCTGGTGGCGGCGGCTGAAGAGGAGCGTTTCGTACGCGATAAGCATGCAAAGAACCGCATGCCCTACGAATCGGCGAAGTTCTGCCTCGAACAGGCTGGCATCAAGCCGTCCGACGTTGACGTTGTAGCGATTCCGTTCGCGCCGATCAGCCTGTTCGGTGAGGCCCGCTGGCACTACGCCAAACGCTACTGGTATGCGCCGGATCGCGCCCTCGATGCGATTCTGATGGGCAACCGTCGCTACAAGCGCTATCGCAACAAGATCGTCTGGTGCCTCGAACAACTGGGTTTTGATCCGAAAAAGATCAAGATCGAGCCGGTCGAGCACCACTTGGCTCACGCCTCCAGCGCCTACCACTGTTCGGGTTTCCAAGAGAAAACCGCGATCCTCGGCATTGACGGCAAGGGCGAGTACGCCACGACCTTCTTCGGTTACGGCGAAAACGGCAAGATCCACAAGATCAAGGAATTCTTCGACCCGGACTCCCTCGGCGGCCTGTACGGCGCGATCACCGAGTTCCTCGGTTTCGAGATGCTCGACGGTGAGTTCAAGGTCATGGGCATGGCGCCGTACGGCGATGCCAGCAAATATGACTTCTCGCGTCTGGCCTCGTTCGAGAACGGCGAGCTGGTGATCAACACCGACTACGCCAACGTGATCGGCCTGCGTCGCTACAAAGAGAAGGGCAAAGGCTTCTACTTCTCGCCGAAGCTGATCGAATGGCTGGGCCCGAAACGCGAAGGCGACATCGCTGACGAGCCGTACATCCACTACGCCGCGAGCATGCAAGCGCTGTTCGAAAAGATCTCGCTGCAGATGATCGACCACTACCTGGGCGACATCCTCAAGGAAACCGGCAAGCTCGCGTTCGCCGGCGGCTGCGCGTTGAACGTCAAGCTCAACCAGAAAATCATCGCCCGCGATGACGTCAAAGAATTGTTCGTACAGCCGGCGTCCGGCGATGCCGGCACCGCTGTTGGCGCCGCCGCTTACGTGTCGCACGCCCGTGGCGTACCGGTCGAGAAGATGGAACACGTCTACCTCGGCCCGTCGTACAGCAACGAAGACGTGATCGCCGCGTGTGCCCGTCACGAGAACAAGCCGACCTGGCGCAAGCTCGACAACATGCCTGAGCAGATCGCCAAGATCATGGTCGATGGCAACCCGGTGGCCTGGTTCCAGGGCCGCATGGAGTTCGGTCCGCGCGCACTTGGTGGTCGTTCGATCATCGGCTGCCCGAGCATTCCTGGCGTGGCTGACCGCATCAACCATCAAATCAAGTTCCGCGAGCGCTGGAGGCCTTTCTGCCCGTCGATGCTCGACACCGTTGCGCCACAGATGATCAAGATCGATCACCCGGCGCCGTTCATGACCTTCACTTTCGAAGTCGCGGATGAGTGGAAAACCCGCGTGCCGGAAGTCGTCCACGAAGACGGTACCTCCCGTGCCCAGGTGCTCAAGCGCGAATACAACCCGCGCTACTACGACATGATGAAAGCGCTCGAAGTCCTCACTGGCAACGGTGTGTCGCTGAACACCTCGCTCAACCGTCGTGGCGAACCGATGATCTGCTCGCCGACCGACGCGCTGAACATGTTCTTCGGCTCCGATCTGCAGTACCTGATCATGGAAGACATTCTGGTGGTCAAAGAGGGCGCAAACGCTTATGACTCGCTCGGCTGAACGCCATGTGCTGCAGTTCTGTCACGGCTATGACGGGCCGTTCCTCGACTGCGCACGGCAGTACGCCAGCCTGTTCGCGGGCACCGGTTATCGGGTGACCACGGTCTTTCTGACCGGGGCCGCCGATAGCGAGGTGGCCGCAGCGTGTGCCTCTGATGAAGTGTTGTTCATGGAGTACAGCTCCAAGGCCATTCGTGGCCTGAAGCTGGGCGCCATCGGCGATCTGCGCAAGATCGCCGCTTCACGCAATTTCAGTTTCTGCATCGCCCATCGCTTCAAGCCGATCTACATCGCCTTGCTCGGCACGTCGCTGCCGGTGATTGGCGTGCACCACGCGTTTGACGATTACAAACGCGGTACGCGCAAATTCTTTGCGCACATTTTCCGCAAGCGCCTGAGCCTGCTTGGCGTGTCCGATGCGGTGCGCGACGACATGCGTCGTTGCCTGCCGAAATGGCCGCAAGCGCGAATTCAGACGCTGTACAACCGTATCGATCTGCCTGCGCTGCAATTTGCTCAGGTGTCTGCCCGCGAAGCCCGCGAGACCTTGGGGCTGGCGGCGGATGCGTGGATTGTCGGCAACGTCGGTCGGCTGCACCCGGACAAGGATCAGGCGACATTGCTGCACGGTTTCGCCGCCGCGCTGCCGGGTTTGCCCGACAACAGCCAACTGGTGATTCTCGGCAAGGGCCGCCTGGAACAGGATCTCAAGGAGCTGGCGCGCGAGCTGGGTATCGGCGATCGCGTGCTGTTCCTCGGGCAGGTGCCGGACGCGCGCAATTACTTCCGTGCCTTTGATGTGTTCGCCCTGAGCTCCGATTACGAACCGTTCGGCATGGTGCTGCTGGAGGCCATGGCCGCCGGTGTACCGCTGTTGGCCACGGCGTGCGGCGGGGCGAAGGAAGTGGTCGAAGGCGTGGGCATTCTGTTCCCGCTGGGCGATGCCGAGCGTCTAGCCCAAGGCTTGCAACATTTGGCCGGTATGGATGATCAACAGCGCCATCAGTGCGCCGAGATGATGCTCGAACGTCTGCGTGAGCAATTCTCCGACCGTGCGGTGCGCGACACCTTCTGGCGTCTGCCGCAAGTTATCGATCTGGCACCGAGGGGCTGATGCTCAACCGATTCCAAGGCTGGCGCGAACGTGGCTGGTCGCCCGTTGACGCCTCCACCTATGCCAGCGCCTGGCAGCAATTTGGCGGCAGTGTCGCGACGCATCCGCTGGTGGTCGAGCGCCTGGCGGATCTCGCCGGCATTCCAGTGCGCTATCTGGCCTGGGAACAGCAGGGCGAAGTCAAAGCGGCGATCCCGACCTGGGGCCGCGATCTGGCCCTGTCCAAGGACGTGCTCAAACGCAACGGCAAAAAAGGTCTGTTCGACCTCGGCAACGCCGAGCTGATCCTGCCGGCCGCCGTCGATGCCCAAGCCCCGCTGCGCCATCGCGCGCGCTACCTGTCGGCCCTCAATGAAACCCGCTTCAGCGGCATGAAGTTGCAGGCCGAACAACTGGCCATGGCCCGTACCCCCGAAGAACTGTCGAAGAAGTTTCGCTACAACCAGCGCCGCGAACTGCGTCTGCTGGAAGAGGCGGGCGGCGTGGTGCGTCCGGTCAGCGACTTCTCCAGCGTTGAACTGGCGGCGATCTACTGCGATCTGTTTCAGCGCCGCTGGGGTTTCCCCGCTACCGGCGCAGCGCGTATGGCTGATGTCATCGAGCTGCTGCGTGAGCTGCTGATCGGTTCGGTGATCTTCCTCAACGAGGCGCCGATCGCGATTCAACTGGTGTACCGCGTTGAAGCGCCGGAGTGGGTCAGCGTCGAGTACATCAATGGCGGCGTCGACCCCGAAACCCGTGAATTCAGCCCCGGCAGCGTGTTGAGCTTCCTCAATACGCAAAGCGCCTGGGAGCATGCGCGCGCGCTGAACAAGCCGTTGCGCTTTTCCTTCGGTCGCGCCGACCGTGAATACAAGGATCGCTGGTGCAATCCTGTGCCGGTGTTCACCGTATGAGTCAGCCCATGAGCCGCAAACAGCAACTGCTCAAGCGCCACCGGCGCAATAAACGCATCGGCCTGCTGATCGCACTGATCGTGTTGATCGCCATCGGTGTGCTGGTCGCCTGGTGGTTGCCGCTGCTGCTCGCGGTGGTCGGCTGGATCGCCCATGAAGCGTGGTTCGCCGATCACCTGTTTTATTCGCCGAAAGACGATTACCAGTACAGCTTTCCACCGTATACACCGCAGCCAAAGGTGCATCTGAACGGCGAGCAATTGCGCCTGGACGAAAGCGTGATGCTGGTGGATGACGCCACCCTGATTCTCTCGGTGCAGGTCAAAAGCACGTGGCTGGGACGCTTCTTCGACCCGCGCATCGAGCTGGTGGGCGGCACGAATCCTGACGCGCAAACCTTCGAGCGCGGCGTCAACGGTCTGCGCTATCTGAACCTCAGCGGTCAGGCGCAAGCCTTGTCGCAAGGCGCGCTGCGCTTGCGCGGGCGTTTCTGTCGCGTCTCCGGCGAGCCGGTGCTTTGGGCGCTTGAACAAGCGGACTATCGCCGCTCGCGAGTGATGGTGATCGCCCCGCACGCCGACGACGCCGAGCTGGCAGCCTACGGTTTGTACAGTCAGGCCGACGAAGCCTGGATTGTCACCCTGACCGCCGGCGAAATCGAAGCCGAACACTATCAGCAGATGGGCCTGAACAAGGTCGAAGCCGCGCGACTCAAGGGTCGATTGCGCGCTTGGGACAGCCTCGCGGTGCCGCGCTGGGCCGGTGTGCCGGCGGAAAATTGCGTGCAACTCGGTTATTTCTGTCTGCAACTGGCAGCGATGCAGGCAGCGCCGAATCAGGCGATGGCTTCACGCGAAGCCGATCTGAGTGATACCCGCCTGTTCCGTCAGTTGAACCCGTTCAGCTTGCCGAGCGATGTCGATGGCGCGCCGACCTGGAACAATTTGCTGGCCGACCTGCGCGAAGTGCTGCTGCGCGCACGTCCGGACGTGATCGTCCTGCCGCATCCGACGCTTGATCCGCACCCCGATCATATTTGCAGCCAACAAGCCGTGTTGCAGGTGCTCAGCAGCCTCGACTGGCAGCCAACACTGCTCGGTTACGCCAACCATCTGCACGACAACGATCGCTGGCCGATGGGCAATGCCGGTGACGGCATCGCGCTGCCGCCGGCTTTCGACGCCGCCGTACCCATGCAGCCGTTGTGCCTGCCACTGACGGTTGAGCAGCAACGTGACAAGGCCATGGCGCTGGGCATGATGCATGACTTGCAGCCGCCAGCACCGTTCAAGCGTCGTTTGCGCCGCTCGATCCAGCGTTTGCTGGCCGGTCGCAAGCCGTCGGTGTACGGCGAAAACGAATTTTTTCGAAAAGCGGTCAGACGCCAGGAATTGCTTTGGCTGCTGAAACCGGGTGAATCAGGCGTCAATCGGGGAGATTTATGAGTCAACGGTCGAAGGTGCTGCAGTTGCAGCCTGACTACAACGTCAAAGCCCATGATTTCGCCGACCTTGCCGAGCAGATCGTCAAGGCGCTGCCGTCGGATCGTTATGAGATCACCGCTGCGTTTCTGCGCGGCAAACCCGCGCCCGGTGAACCGGTGAGTCGTGCGGATCACTCGGTGTATTTCGAGTTTTCCGATAAGTCCCTCAAAGGCATGCGTTTGCGTGCGATGTGGGCGCTGTACAAGTTCTGCCGCCGCGAGAAGTTCGACGTGGTCATCTGCAACCGCTTTAAACCGGTGAACATGATGCTCACCCTGAACCGCTGGTTGAAGGTGTCGCTGTGCATTGGCATCTCCCACGGTTTTGGCGAGTACGACCGCTTCTATCGTCGTCGTCAGACTCAGCGTTTGATCGACCGCCACTGGCGCTTCGTCGGTGTCTCTCCGGCGGTTAAACAATACCTGCTGGACTGCGATTGCGGGTTCACCGACCAGAACACGTATGCAATCACCAACGCTATTGATATTGAACAGGCCGAAGGCTTGCAGCACAGCCGCGAAAAAGCGCGCGAGCTGCTCGGCATCGACCCGAATGTGCGCCTGATCGGTGCGCTGGGGCGGTTGGTCTCGGTCAAGGGCCATACCTATCTGTTGCAGGCCTTTGCCGCGCTGAAAGACAAATACCCGAACACCCAGTTGGCAATCATTGGTGCCGGGCGCCTGCAAGCGCCGCTGGCCGCCGAGATCGAGCAACTGGGCCTGAGCGGTCGCGCGCACCTGCTCGGTTTCAAGGAAAACGCCCTGCAATACGTGCGTGCCTTTGATCTCTGGACCATGCCGTCGCTGGCCGAAGGTTTGGGGCTGGCCCTGCTCGAAGGCATGAGCGGGCATTTGCCGGTGATCGCCTCGAACGTGCCGGCGATGTTGCCGCTGATCGAAGGCGCTGGCGGTCTGGCAATTACGCCCAAGGATGTACCGAGTATTGTCGCGGCGCTGGATCAGTACCTCGCGTTGTCCGATGACGAACTCAAGGCCAAGGGCGAACAAGCCTACCGCTATCTGCAGGAACAGCATGACATCGAGGTGTTCCGTCAGGAGTATCTGGACCTGATCGACTCTGGCCTGGAACAAGCGCGCAAGGTGCAGCCATGAGCGAACAGGAAGCCATGAGCGAAGCCAATGCCCTCGTCACCGTGATCATCGCTTCGTACAACCACGGCCCGTATATCGAGGAAAGCATTCTCAGCGTCCTCAAACAGACCTACCAGAACATCGAACTGCTGGTGATCGATGACGGCTCGACGGATGACAGCGTCGAGCGCATCAACGCCTTGCAGGCGCAGTACGGTTTCGATTTCCGTGTGCAGCAGAATCAGGGCCTGACCAACACGCTCAATGGCGCCATCGCGCGCGCGAAGGGCAGCCTGATCGTGCCGTTCGGCTCCGACGACATCATGTACCCGGAGCGCATCGCGACTCAGGTGGCGTATATGGACGGCAAGCCAGAGGTCGGGATTTGCGCCGGCAACATCGAGTTGATGGACGCAGATGGCAACCTCTACCCGGAAAAACGCCAGCGTCGCGATGTGCCGTTCCGTCGCCTCGACTTCGATGACATGTTCCTTGAGCGCAAGCCTTACCCGCCGGCCCCGACCTTGATGATCCGCCGCGAAGCGCTGGACAAGGTTGGTGGCTTCGATCCGACGATTCGCCTCGAAGACCTGTACATCGAGTTGAAGGTGACCCGTGCCGGTTACTTCATCGACGGCTTGAACGTGGTGATGGCGCGCTATCGCAAGCACGCCACCAATTCGTACAAGAATCACCGCTTCATGATCGAAAGCATCCTGCGCATCTATGCGTTGTTCAGCGATCATCCGCTGTACGACGAAGTGCGTTACAAGGCACTGAATTCGATGTTCCTCAAGACCGCCAACCGCAATCGCAAGCTGGCCCGCGAGCTGCTGGCGCAGATCCCGTTCAAGGCGTGGAACAAGAAGACCTGGCGCGGTCTGGGGCGTTTGCTGTTTTCGCCGCTGGAAAAGGACTGAAGCCGCTGCCGCTCGCGATCAGCGAGCGGCTTTCTCCGACAGGCGCTTTTCGCCTTTCTGGCGCTGGCGCAGCCAGTGCAGGAGTTTCTTGCCGGCGGCCATTCCTGGCAGTTCGATGTACAGGAACGTTGCGCTGCTGATCACAATCAACAAGCAGGTACATGCCGCCACCAGCGGCAGATAGACCCACGCTTCAGTAGCGTCCAGGTTCAGCATCAGCGGCAGGCGCTGCACCATCAGCCACAGTACGAAACCGTGCAGCAGATAGGTGCTGTAGCTGATCTCGCCGAGCCAGCGGATGCTGCGCGGCTTCAATACGCCGAACAGGGAATTGCCGGAAGCGACGATCACGAAGAACAACGACAGCAGAAACAGCGGCGCTGCCTTGAACGCACGATTGAACGCGGTAAAGGCGATCACCAGTGCCAGCAAAGCGATAAACCCGGCCAGACGCGTGCGGCTCCACGCCACCAGCGCGGGTCGACGAATCCAGTACGCCGCGGCGATACCACCGAGAAAGCTGGCGAGGAAATGCTTCTTCAGCGAGTGCTCCCAGCCCACGACCTGATACAGGGCGTAAATGCCGACCAGGCACAGCACTACTTGCAGCCAACTGCCGCGATAGATGAAGACCAATCCGGCCAGCGGCAGTGCCAAATAGAAAAACACCTCATAAGCCAGCGTCCAGGTGACGTTGGAAATCAGCATGCCGGTCTGGGGGTATTGGTTGATGTCGGGTCGGTCGAAGGTCAGCCACGCCAGAATCTGCTTGAACAGTTGTACGCCGGGCTCTTTCAGTTCCCAGTTCTGCAGATGGAACACGGTGACGAAGACGATCAGCATCAGCGGCAGGTACAACGGATACAGGCGAAACACGCGCGAAATCCCGAACGCCAGCCAGTCATGCTGTCGACCCTGGGCCAGCAGGCGATTCCAGAACAGAAACCCGGTGATCATGAAAAACAGCGCGACGCTGCCCTGACCCAGCATCGAGTAAAAGTTGCTCGGCGGAAACTCGAACACCCCGGTGCGCAGGAAAATCCAGGTAATGACCGAGTGGTGCACGAACACGCCAAACGCCAGGTAGCCGCGCAGACCATCGATGCTTGCATAGCGGCTTTCGCCGGAATGCTGCAGGTGACGGGCAATTTTTGGCACCGCGCGCAACAACAGCGCAGCGGATACGATCGCCAGCAGATAGGCTGCCAGCGCAATCAACGGGTTGGTTTCGTTCATCAATGAACCTGGGCCGGAGTGTTGCCGGCCAGCACTTGCTTGTGCAGATTATCCACAGCGGATTTCGACGCCATCGTGGCGTACCCCTGGAGCAGCGCTTCGAAGTGATCCTCGAACAGCCAGCGCTTGTCGACGGTGTAACGTTGCATGTGGCGCAGATTGCGCTGACGCAAGGACAGACTGAGCGGGGTAGGGTAGACCCGCAGATCGGCCAGATCAATCAGGCCGAATTCGCCATCCTCCAGCACCAGTACGTTGCCCAGATGCAGCGAGCGGAAGTACACACCCTTCTCATGCAGTTGCGCCATGAACTTGCCAAAGCGCTCGACCAGCGCCTGGCGAACCGCGGGCGCGGTGATGCTTTGCAACACCTGACGCAGCGTGTGGCCCGGCAACGGTGCGTAATGCACCGCGCTGCTGCCGTCGGCCAGGCGATACAGATTCAACACCTGCGGGGTAGGAATGCCCATCTGGCGCAATTGTTCGCTATTGACTGCAAAGCGTTCGGAATACGGGTTGAAGCTGCCCGAGGTGTACCAGCGGCGACGGCGGAACAGCTTGAGGAACGTGCCGTCGTTCAGGCGCAGGACTTTCGGGCCGAGGCCGTCCTCTTCAATGATTTGCGCCTCGCGACTCATGCCTTGCAGGTCGGTTGCCGAGAGCTTTTGCACCGGCAAGGTGAGCAGGCGGCGTGCGCGCTGATTGATGCTCAGTGCCGCGATCAGTGCCAGCGGGATCCACAGCAGGAACCAGTGCTCCTTGGGCCGCGAAATGATCCCGCCGCCCTCGGTCAGCCCGGCGCCGATACCGAACACCAGCAGGGTCGAGGCCATGATCAACAGCGGCTGCACACGCTGGCGCCAACTGCTGAGCAAGCCCCAGGCAAGGAAGAACAGCCACGGCAGCAGCCCGAAGATGCCGACGTAAAACAGCACGCCGAGGACAAAGCTGTGCGGTTCCTGAAAGTTGTAACCGACGCCCGGGTCGATCGCCAGACTGGCGTTGTAGCCATGGCCGATCCACGGATGTTCGCCGATCAGGTGCAGAACCTGTTGCCAGATTTCCAGCCGGTAAGAGTCGCCTCGTTCGATGATCATCTGCGAAAAAGCGGTCAGCACTGCAATGCCGCTGGCTGCCAGCGCTGCCAGCAAACCCAGCGAACGCCGATTCCAGCAGATGAAGCAGAGCCACAGCGCGGCCATGGTCAGCGCCACCAGTGGCGTTCGGGAGCCAGTGCCAATCACCGCCATGAACATGATCGCCATGGCCGGCACGCTGAGCCACATCATCTGGCGGCGCTTGCAGGTCATGGTCACGGCGAGCCAGTAGGCACTGAAAAAACCGAACAGGTGCGAACTCAGCAGTGGGTTGTCGAAGGCCCCACCGCCCACCAGGCGCATGCCGGGTTCATAGACTCGGGCGAACTGGAACAGGAAGCACGTCGTGGCAATCAGTGCGACCAGGGCGGCGGTAAACAGCAGCGGTTGCAGGATGTCATTGCGGTACCGCACCAGCAGATAAGAGCCGGCAAACAGCAGCAAGGTGTGCAGCGGCGGTTTGAACATGCCGCCGACCGGTTCTCCGCCAGGCCCCCAACTGAGGCTGAGCAAGGCCCAGGCGACAAACAGCAGAAGGGCGATGAAGATCGGCTCGCGCAGCAGCTCCTTGAGCTCGCGCGGACGCAGGCACAGGGCAATCAGCGCGGGAATGCTGAACAGCCCGTAAAACAGCTTGTGATGCACACTTCGGCCCGGCAGGAAAAACAGCGCGCACAAGAGCAAGAGATAGCCGGTGGGAAGAATCCACAGGCTAATGAAATCGAAGACTCGATTGGACGTACTGCTGAAGCCGCGAAGTTGCATGCTGTGAGATTCAATCCTGAAGTTGATCGACCATTCGGATGATGGCTATTTGATGCTGAAAAAGTTGCTTAACAATAACAGCCTTTCGCCGATTGCCAGAACCCTGAAGAAGCTGTGCTAAAGTCAGCGTCCTTTTTATCGACTCTCGCGTGATATGACCGACTCCAGTCCTGCCGCAAGCCCTTCGAGCTTGAAAATCTACTTCCGCCTGCTCGGCTATGTCCGGCCGTACATCAGTCTGTTCCTGATCAGCATCGTCGGATTCCTGATTTTCGCCTCGACCCAGCCGATGCTTGGTTACATTCTCAAGTACTTCGTCGACGGCCTGTCGAACCCTGAAGCGGTGCTGTTTCCGACCGTACCTTACCTGCGTGACCTGCAATTGTTGCAGGCCGTTCCGCTGCTGATCATCCTGATCGCCGCGTGGCAGGGGCTGGGATCTTATCTGGGCAACTACTTTCTGGCCAAGGTTTCCCTCGGCCTGGTACATGACCTGCGCGTGCAGTTGTTCAACAACCTGCTGGTCCTGCCCAACCGCTACTTCGACAAGCATAACTCCGGTCATCTGATTTCGCGTATCACCTTCAACGTGACCATGGTCACGGGGGCGGCAACAGATGCGATCAAGGTCGTAATTCGTGAAGGCATGACCGTGATCTTCCTGTTCGCGTCCCTGCTGTTCATGAACTGGAAACTGACGCTGGTGATGGTCGCGATCCTGCCGCTGATCGCCGTGATGGTGCGCACCGCGAGCAAGAAATTCCGCAAGCAGAGCAAGAAGATCCAGCTGGCCATGGGCGACGTCACTCACGTGGCCTCGGAAACCATCCAGGGCTATCGCGTGGTGCGCAGCTTCGGCGGCGAAGTCTATGAAGAGAAACGCTTCCTCAAGGCCAGCCAGAGCAACACCGACAAGCAGTTGCGCATGACTCGTACCGGCGCGATCTACACGCCGATGCTGCAACTGGTGATCTACAGCGCCATGGCCGTGCTGATGTTCCTCGTGTTGTACCTGCGCGGTGACGCGTCGGCCGGTGACATGGTGGCTTACATCACCTTGGCGGGCCTGCTGCCGAAACCGATTCGCCAATTGTCCGAAGTCAGCTCGACCATCCAGAAAGGCGTGGCCGGTGCGGAAAGCATTTTCGAACAACTGGACGTGACGCCTGAAGTCGACACCGGCACCGTCGAGCGCGATGCCGTGACCGGTCGTCTGGATGTGCGCAACCTGAGCTTCACCTACCCGGACACCGAGCGTCAGGTACTCGACAACATCAGCTTCTCGGTGGAACCGGGGCAGATGGTCGCGCTGGTCGGTCGCTCCGGCAGCGGCAAGTCGACGCTGGCCAATCTGATTCCGCGCTTCTATCACCACGACAAGGGCGAGATCCTCATCGACGGTGTGGAAGTCGAAAACTACAAACTGCTCAACCTGCGTCGTCATATTGCTCAGGTGACCCAGCACGTGACCCTGTTCAGCGACACTGTGGCCAATAACATCGCCTATGGCGATCTGGCCGGCGCGCCGCGTGAGGACATCGAGAAAGCCGCGCGTGATGCCTATGCCATGGACTTCATCGCGCAACTGCCCGAGGGCCTCGACACTCAGGTCGGCGAGAATGGCGTGCTGCTTTCCGGCGGTCAGCGTCAACGTCTGGCGATTGCCCGTGCATTGCTCAAGAACGCGCCGCTGCTGATTCTCGACGAGGCCACCTCGGCCCTCGACACCGAGTCCGAGCGTCATATTCAGGCGGCACTCGATCAAGTCATGAAGGGTCGCACCACGCTGGTGATCGCGCACCGTCTGTCGACCATCGAGAAGGCTGACCTGATTCTGGTCATGGATCAGGGCCGCATCGTTGAGCGCGGCACCCACGATGAGCTGCTGGCGCAAAACGGTTACTACGCCCGTCTGAACGCCATGGGCCTCGATGCCCCGGCTGAAGACATCGCCTGATAATGTTCACGCGGCCCGGTAGGAGCTGCCGCAGGCTGCGATCTTTTGATCTGTTTTCATAGAAGCAAGATCAAAAGATCGCAGCCTTCGGCAGCTCCTACATGGAAAGTGGATTGCAGTTGTGGGACGTTGTTTGTATCCAGACCTTTACCCTTCTTGACCAAACCGGCATAAAACCGGGCACCGCGCTTGTTAAGGTTCCTCAACGAACTCTTACATCTATCGAGGGGGCCATCCCCGTCGCGCGGGTACTCTCATGTTGCAACGCTATCTGTGGAAACTGCTGCCCAAGCCGCAGCGGGCCTTCCTGCTGGGGCGCTTGTCGGTGGTTGATCGGCAGGTCGTGAACAAGTCGATGTCGGCCAGTGTGGCGTTTCCAAAGGCTTTCCAGCAGCACGCGTGTCTGTTCATTCATGTGCCCAAGTGCGCCGGCAGCAGTGTCTGTGAAGCGATGTTCGACGGCTGGCGTCCGGGGCATCTGCCGTTGTACTGGTATCAGGAGCAGTTTCCCCAGCAGTTTGCCTCGACTTACAAGTTTGCTTTCGTCAGGGATCCGCTGGAGCGTGCGTACTCGGCGTTTGCGTTTCTGCGCGGTAATGAACTGAGTGGCCGCGATCAGGCTGCGCAGCAACTGGTCAGGCAGTACCGGGATTTCGACGATTTTGTCTTGCGCTGGCTACATCCCGACAATATCTCCCGGCAATTGCACTTTGCTGCGCAAACCGATTTCCTCACCGACTCGCTGGGGCATCTGGCACTGGATTTCATCGGCTATCAGGAGCATTTGCAGCGCGACTTTCAGTTGGTCTGCGAGCAATTGGGGCTGGCCAGCCAGTTGCCCCACGTCAACAGCTCCCGGCAACGTCAGCCAATCCCCGCACGTGAATTTTGCACCGCGCGCACCCGGCGACTGGTGAAGCGGGCCTATCAGCGTGACTACGAGTTGCTCGGCTATGAATGAATCCCTGTCGCTGCCGGCGCCAGCGCCGGCCATTCGCCCTTATGGTCTGGCGCTGTCGCATCAGGCCCGCGCCATGATCAAGGGGCAGCGTCCGCGTTGCCTGTGGCTGACCGGATTTTCCGGTGCCGGCAAATCGACGCTGGCCAATGCGCTGGAGTTATATCTGCATCAATTTGATCTGCACACGTTTTTGCTCGATGGCGACAATGTGCGCAGTGGGCTGTGCTGCGATCTGGGCATGGGCGATGCCTGTCGCCGCGAGAACATTCGGCGTATGGCCGAAGTGGCGCGGCTGATGGTCGATGCCGGGTTGATCGTGATCGTCGCGGCCATCTCGCCGTTTCGCGCCGAGCGTGAGGCTGCGCGCCGACTGTTTGCGCCGGAGGATTTTATCGAGGTGCATGTCAGTACCTCGTTGCAGGTCTGTGCGCGGCGCGATCCGAAAGGGTTGTATCAAGCGGTTCGCGAGGGCCGGATCAGCAACTTCACCGGCGTCGACAGTCCCTACGAGGCGCCGCTGAATGCGGAGTGTCGAATCGACACCGACGCCCTTGAACTGCCTGAGGCGTGCCAGCAGTTGGCGGCGGTTGTGCTCAAAAAATGAGCAGAAAACCCACCTGTTTCATCCTGTTGCAGCCTGCGCGCAAGCCGGCGCCAACCCTGTGTTAATATCGCGCCCCTGTTCATTTTGTATGTGGGTTGCTCCATGAAGTTGTCCATGCCGCGATTCGATCAAGCCCCTGTCTTGGTGGTCGGCGATGTCATGCTCGACCGTTACTGGCATGGTGGTACCTCACGGATTTCCCCTGAGGCGCCGGTGCCGGTCGTTAAAGTCGAGCAAATCGAAGACCGTCCGGGCGGCGCTGCCAACGTTGCCTTGAACATTGCCGCGCTGGGTGCGCCGGCGTCGCTGGTCGGTGTGACCGGCGATGACGAAGCCGCCGACAGCCTGAGCAACAGTCTCAAGGGCGCGGGTGTGCGTGCGCTGTTCCAGCGCATTGCGCATCAACCGACCATCGTCAAACTGCGGGTCATGAGCCGGCACCAGCAACTGCTGCGTATCGACTTTGAAGAACCGTTTGCCACTGATGCACTGGCCCTGGCCTCGCAGGTCGAAGACTTGCTCGAAGGCATCAAGGTGCTGGTGCTGTCGGACTACGGCAAAGGCGCGCTGAAAAACCATCAGGTGCTGATCCAGGCCGCACGTGCCAAAGGCATTCCGGTGCTGGCCGATCCGAAGGGCAAGGATTTCTCGATCTACCGTGGCGCCAGCCTGATCACGCCGAACCTCAGCGAATTCGAAACCATCGTCGGCGGCTGTGCCGATGAGCACGAGTTGGTGAGCAAGGGCGCGACCCTGATGCACGACCTCGAGCTCGGCGCGTTGCTGGTGACCCGTGGCGAACACGGCATGACCCTGTTGCGCCCGGATCATCCGGCACTGCACTTGCCGGCACGTGCCCGTGAAGTGTTCGACGTCACCGGTGCCGGCGATACCGTGATTTCGACGTTGGCGGCAGCAATTGCAGCGGGCGAAGAACTGCCTCACGCGGTGGCGCTGGCCAATCTGGCAGCCGGCATTGTTGTTGGCAAACTCGGTACGGCGGCGATCAGCGCCCCGGAGCTACGCCGCGCGATTCAGCGTGAAGAAGGCTCCGAGCGTGGCGTGCTGGGTCTGGAGCAACTGCTGCTGGCGGTTGACGATGCCCGTGCGCACAACGAGCGGATCGTCTTCACCAATGGCTGCTTCGACATCCTCCATGCTGGCCATGTGACCTACCTGGAACAGGCGCGCGCGCAAGGCGATCGCCTGATCGTCGCGATCAACGATGACGCCTCGGTCAGCCGTCTGAAAGGCCCGGGTCGTCCGATCAACAGTGTCGACCGACGCATGGCGGTACTCGCCGGTCTGGGCGCAGTAGATTGGGTGATCAGCTTCCCTGAAGGCACGCCGGAAAACCTGCTGCGCGAGGTCAAGCCGGATGTGTTGGTCAAGGGTGGGGATTACGGCATCGAGCAGGTGGTTGGCGCGGATATCGTCACCGCTTACGGCGGTACGGTGAAAGTGCTGGGGCTGGTGGAAAACAGCTCGACCACGGCGATTGTGGAAAAAATCCGCAAGTCCTGATGAAGGACAATTGTGGCGAGGGGATTTATCCCCGTTCGGCTGCGCAGCAGTCGTGAAACCGGTCACCGCGATTAATCTCAATCACCGCGGTCACGGGTTTTGGGGCGGCTTCGCCACCCAACGGGGATAAATCCCCTCGCCACAAGGTTATGGTGAAACCTTCAAATCGCTTTGCGCGGTACGATTTTTTTCAGCAGTTGCCTGGCCTTGCCGCGCAACCGCGCCAGACCAGTCGCCTTCTCCGGTGGCGTCAGTCCCTGCTGACGCAACCAGTCCTTCCAGCGAATCCGCTCATCGCGCACCAGCCAGCCCTCCTGGCGGGCAAAGCTTTCCGCCAGATACAAACCACGGGTACTCGCCGGGTACAGTTGATCCTTTTTCAGGGTGTACAACTCCGGCAACGGTTGGCCGTCCTGCAACGGCATCAGATAAAGATCCGGTCGCTTGCGATCCAGTCGCGCCACCAGTTGATCACCTTCCAGTCGTTCATCGACATGAAACAGGCTCAGGGATTTGGCTTCCTTGGGCACGTCCAGGCGCAGGTCGTAGATCAATTGCAACGATGCGGTCGGCAGATGCACATAGGCGCGTGGTCGTTCCAGCAATTGCAGATTGGCGCAGCGCACCGGCCGTGCAGACCCGGACAACGGAGTCAGGCGAAACGGCAAGGCCTCACGATAATGCAGGGCAGATGAGTAGGGCGCCGGCAGCCAGGTGTCGTTGAAACGCCCGCCGAGCCAGCCTTCAGGCGTTTCCAGCAAACACTCTTCAGCAATTTCCTGAATCGCCGTGTGCAGCGGAATGTTCAACTCGTGCGCCGGCACGTAGCCGGAAATCAGCTTGAGCACCACGTCGCCGCGATCTTGCCGGCGCTGGCGCACCAGCACCCAGTAATCGCGATTCTGCCAATGCAGGGTCACGCGCACCGACACACCGAGGTTGGCCAACTCCAGCGAGAAGCGCTCGGCATCGGCGACGCTCACCGGTTTGCGCCGCTGCAAGGTCTGGGCGAAGTTCAGCGGCATGCCGACGCTCTGGTAGGTCAGGCCTTCGGGCGTGGCTTCGACGAACAGCGGCAGGGTCTTGAAGTTGCTCGGGTTCTTTCTGATGAGCGTGCGCGGCATATCGGCTCCTGCTTAAGGCCGCGAAGCGGCGTCAGTGACCACGCAGGACCTGGGCTACGGTCGCAACGTTGTGGGCGAGGTGCAGCGGATTGATCGTGCCGACAATAGCACTGGCCACGCCAGGCTGCGCGAACAGCAACTCAAAACTGGCGCGCACCGGATCGACTCCCGGGCTCAGGCAAACGTGACCGCTGGCCAGCGCCTTTTTCACCAGAATGGCTTTGCCGTGGGCAGCAGCATAGTCAATGACAGCTTTCTCGTTTTGTTCGTTCAGATTGTAGGTGACCATCGCGCAATCGCCCTGCTCCAGTGCTTTCAGGCCACCCTCGACGGTTTTGCCGGAAAAGCCGAAGCCGCCAATCTTGCCCTCGGCCTTGAGCGCGGCGAGTGTCGCGTAAACCTCTTCGTGCTCGAGGATCGCCATGTCGTTGCCGTCGGAATGCACCAGCAGCAGATCGATAAAATCCGTTTCCAGACGTTTCAGGCTGCGCTCAACCGACATGCGCGTGTGCGCAGCGCTGAAGTCGTGGTGCGACACGCCATCGGCAAACTCCTCGCCGACCTTGCTGACAATCACCCAGTCCTGACGCTGACCGCGCAACAGAGGGCCGAGGCGTTCTTCGCTGCGACCGTAGGCCGGGGCGGTGTCGATCAGGTTGATGCCCAGTTCGCGCGCCTGGCGCAGCAGCATTCGCGCTTCGTCGTCGCCGGGGATCTGAAAACCGTTGGGGTATTTCACGCCTTGGTCGCGGCCGAGTTTGACCGTGCCCAGGCCCAGCGGCGAAACCGTCAGACCGGTGCTGCCCAGTGGACGGTGGAAGTCGTGCAGGGTTGGAAGGCTCATGGCAGCAATTGCTCCCAGGCGGGAACGCCCATCGGTGGTTTCGGCAAGGCCGGCAATGGTTCGCTGGCTTGTGGCTGGATGCCGTCGCGTTCGAGAGAAGCGATCACGCGGTCAGCGAAGTCCGGCGCCAGCGCCAATTTGGTCGGCCAGCCGACCAGCAACCGGCCCTGCTCGGCGAGGAAGGCATTATCGGGGCGTGTCAGCCCGGTTTGCAGCGGTTCGGCGCGGTCGACGCGCAGGGTCGCCCATTGCGTGGTGCTGAGGTCGATCCACGGCAGCAACTGGGCGATTTCCTTTTGCGCGGTGGCGATCTGCTCGGCCGGTTCGCGGTGTACGCCTTCGCTTTCGGCGATGTCGCCGCCCATGTACCAGACCCACTGACCGTCAGCCGCCGGGTGCGTGGTCACGGTGATGCGCGGTTTGGTGCCGCCACCCAGGCAGTGCGCGTACAGCGGTTTCAGGCCTGGGCCTTTGGCGATGATCATGTGCAGCGGCCGGCGTTGCATGGCCGGCTGGCTCAGGCCGAGGTCTTCAAGCAATTGCGCGGTACCGGCGCCGGCGCTGAGGACGATGCGCTGGGCGCGGATCTCGCGGCCGTCGACTTTCAGACCGACCAGCACGCCCGCTTCCAGCAGCGGCTCGATGGTTTGCCCGGCGAGCAGGCCATCACCGGCCAGATCGGCCAGGCGCTGGATCAGGCTCGGCACATCGACCACCAGTTCGGCGAGGCGGTAGACCTTGCCCTTGAAGCGCTTGTTTTGCAGGGCCGCCGGTAATTGCTCGCCCTTGACCTGATCGACGCGGCCGCGCACGGCTTTGCTGGCGAAGAAACTGGTGAGGTTGCCGGCGAGGGTGCCGGGCGACCACAGGTAGTGAGCTTCGGAGAGCAGGCGCACGCCGGACAGGTCCAGCTCGCCGTTGCCGGCCAGCGCTTCACGCCAGCGGCGCGGCATGTCGGCGATGGCTTCCGAGGCGCCGGTCAGCGCACCGTGCAGCGCGTACTTGGCGCCGCCGTGGATGATCCCCTGCGACTTCACACTCTGCCCGCCGCCGAGGCTGGCGCTTTCCACCAGCACGGTCGAAAAACCCTGACGGCGCAGACGCGCGTTCAGCCAGAGGCCGGCGACACCAGCGCCGACAATCAGAACGTCGGTGGAAATAACGGATGGCATGCAGCGACCTCAGGTGTTCAAGACGAGGGCGCAGTATACAGACTCGGGAAAGAGGGGGATTTGTCGATGATCAACAGAGGGAGCGCAAACCTGTAGGAGTGAGCCTGCTCGCGATGCGTTCTATCAGACGACATAAATGTTGAATGACAGATCGCTATCGCGAGCAGGCTCACTCCTACAGGGGGATGTGTTTTGTCTTTAGTGGCCGGCGGTTTTCGAGAACAGCTGGATGACGACGACGCCCAGCACGATCAAGGCCATCCCGAGCATCGCCGGGATATCCAGTTTCTGCCCGTAAATGAACAGCGCCGCAACGCTGACCATCACGATGCCCATGCCGGCCCATACCGCGTAGGCCACGCCAACGGGAACGGTGCGCACCACCAGGATCAACATCCAGAACGCGATGGCGTAGCCCACGATCACCACCAGCAGAGGCAGCGGCGTGCTGAAGCCTTTGACCGCTTTCATCGAAACGGTGGCCATGACTTCGGCGCAAATAGCGATGGCAAGGTAGGCGTAGGCGTTCATGGGTATTCCTCAAGTGGAGCGTTACTGTCTGAGGTCGGCATTTTAGTGATTCTTCAGATGCGGTAAAGTCATTACCTATCTGTTTGAAAGATGGGTTAGGCGAGCAGCATGCAGTGGAATCTAGATCAATTACGCACATTTATCGCGGTCGCCGATCAACGCTCGTTCTCCGCCGTGGCGCGTCAGCAGCGCAAGGCGCAGTCGGCGATCAGCAGTGCTGTCGCGATGCTCGAGGACGATCTGGGCGTCAGCCTGTTCGAGCGAAGCAGCGGTCGTCAGCCAACCCTCACTGAAGCAGGTGAAGCGTTACTCGAAGAAGCGCGGGAAGTGCTGCGCCAGTGCGAACGCCTCAACGGCCGGGCCATGGCGATGATGCGCGGTCAGGAAGCGCAATTGCGCGTGGCGCAGGATGAAGCGATGCCGTATCAGGCGCTGGTGGAAAGCTTCGGCGCCCTGGCCGAACAATTTCCCAGCCTCGAAGTGCAGCTGACCAGCGCCGCCCAGGGCGAAGTCGCGCGCAAACTGGTCGAGCGCCGTGCTGACCTCGGCCTGCTGTTCTATCACGATGAAATCCCCGAAGCGCTGGAGCGCCGAGTCCTTGGTAGCGTCGAAATGGTCACCGTCTGCGGGATCAATCATCCGTTGGCGACGCAGAGCTATGTCACATGTCAGCAGATGGCGCAGCATCGGCAATTGTTGATGTCGACCCAAACCAGCGTCTACCCCGGCAACGAACCGGCCAGCCCGCAAGTCTGGCGCGCCGACAGCTACTACGTGATGGCCGAATGGCTGGTGCGCGATCTCGGTTGGGCGTGGTTGCCGCGCCACGTCGTGCAGTACTCGGCATATCAGGGGTTGATGGTCGAACTCGACAGCGAATGGACGCCGCCGGCGCTGGTGGTGGAACTGGTCTGGCGCCGTGACGAGCCGCTTGGCCCGGCGGCGCGTTGGCTGGCGGAGCGTTTTGCCGTGCACTTGCGGGCGATCGGCGACAAAAGTCGATAAACTCCGCCGCCATGAATAGAACTCTATACACCGCGCTGTTTTACCTGGGGCTGCCATTGGTGGCGATTCGGCTGTGGCTGCGGGCGCGCAAGGCGCCGGCGTATGCCAAGCGGATTGGCGAACGTTTCTCCTACGGCATGTCGACGCTGCAACCCGGCGGCATCTGGGTGCACGCGGTGTCGGTGGGCGAGAGCATCGCTGCGGCGCCGATGATCCGCGCTCTGCTGCAACGTTATCCACAACTGCCGATCACCGTAACCTGCATGACGCCGACCGGTTCGGAACGCATTCAGGCGCTGTTCGCCAATGAGCCACGCATCCAGCATTGCTACCTGCCGTATGACTTGCCGTGTGCGGCGGCGCGGTTTCTTGATCGCGCACAGCCGAAACTGGCAGTGATCATGGAAACCGAACTGTGGCCCAACCACATTCACCAGTGCGCCAAGCGCGGGATTCCGGTGGCGCTGGCCAATGGACGCTTGTCCGAGCGTTCGGCACGCGGTTATGGGCGGTTCCGCAAACTGACCGCACCGATGCTCGCCGAGATGAGCCTGTTTGCCGTGCAGACCGAAACCGAAGCCCAGCGCTTCCGGGATCTGGGCGCGCGCCCGGAGACGGTTGAGGTCACCGGTTCGATCAAGTTCGACCTGACCATCGACCCGCAACTGCTGCAACGTGCCGCTGAATTGCGTGGGCAATGGCAAGCACAAGAGCGTCCGGTGTGGATCGCCGCCAGCACCCATGAAGGCGAAGACGAAGTGGTGCTCGATGCCCATCGCCGTTTGCTGGCCAATCACCCGGATGCGTTGCTGATTCTGGTGCCGCGTCATCCTGAGCGTTTCAACTCGGTGTTCGAACTGTGTCAGCGCGAAGGTTTTGCCACGCTGCGACGCTCGACCGGGGCGAATGTCGATGGGCAGACTTCTGTACTGCTCGGCGACACCATGGGCGAGTTGCTGTTTCTGTATGCCTTGGCCGACAGTGCGTTTGTCGGCGGCAGTCTGGTGGCGAACGGCGGGCACAATTTGCTGGAGCCCGCAGCCTTGGCGAAACCGGTGCTCAGCGGCCCGCACCTGTTCAACTTCCTCGACATCGCCGCACAGTTGCGCGAAGCCGGGGCGTTGGCAGAGGTCGATGATGCTGAAGGGCTGGCGGTGGAAGTGCAGCGTTTGTTTGAATTGCCGCGTGATGCGCAGCGCATGGCCGAGGCCGGGCTGGCGGTGATGCGCCGCAACCAGGGCGCGTTGCAGCGCTTGCTGGATGGCTTGGCGCGGCTGATCAAATAGTTGCTTGGAATATTACTGTGGCGAGGGGATTTATCCCCGTTGGGTTGCGAAGCAGCCCCAAAACCATTCACCGCGGTGATTCAGCAAAACCCTGTTCACCGGTATTGCGACTGCTGCGCAGCCGAACGGGGATAAATCCCCTCGCCACAGGGGATTCATTCCAGATTGTTTATGGGCGGGCCTTGAGTTGTTCTTCTGCAGCCTTGGCCAGATCCGGCGGCAGGAAATCCTTGTCCGGGTTGTAGTCGGCTTTCAGATAGCGTCGCAGATCTTCCAGATCCCCCGGGTTCAACGTCCCCGCCGCCTGTTTCAAGCGCAGGTTGTCGAGAATGTAATCGTAGCGAGTGTTGTTGTAGTTGCGCACCGAGGTGTACAGCTGACGCTGCGCATCGAGCACGTCAACGATGTTGCGCGTTCCCACCTGATAACCGATTTCCGTGGCTTCCACCGCGCTCTGGTTGGAAATGATCGATTGCTTGCGCGCCTGCACCTGCTCAACATCGGTGTTCACCGCGCGGTGCAGATTGCGGGTGTTCTCAACGATCTGCCGACGCAGCGATTCGCGCTGCTGCTCGCTCTGATCCAGTTGCGCATACGACTGACGCACTTGCGAACTGGTCAGACCGCCGCTATAGATCGGGATGTTCAGCTGCAGTCCGACGGTGGTCTGTTCAACGTTGCCACCGTAAGGCGCACCGAACGAGTTCGGGTTGGCGAAACCGAGGGCGTCGTTGTCACCTTTTTCGTATTTGGCCACCGCGTCGAGGGTCGGCAAGTGACCGGCCTTGCGCTGCTTCAATGTCTCTTCCGCCGAGCTGACGGCGTAGTTACTGGCCAGCAAATTCAGGTTCTGGCGCGCCGCCGTATCGACCCACGATTTGGCATCGTTCGGCGCTGGCGGCAGGATCGGCAGCGAGTGGACGATGCCCTGAATCGAGTTGTACTGACGGTTGGTCAGGGTGATCAGCGCTTCAAACGCATCATCTACCTGACGCTGCGCCACGATGCGGTTAGCCCGTGCGGTGTCGTAACTGGCTTGCGATTGCAGGACGTCGGTCTTGTCCGACAGGCCGACATCGAAGCGTTCGTTGGACTGATCGAGCTGGCGCTTGAACGCGGCTTCTTCAGCCTTGGTCGAGGCCAGGTTGTCCTGGCTGCGCAGCACGTTGAAATAGCTTTCGGCCGATTGCAGGATCAGGTTCTGCTCGGTTGCCGACAGTTGCAGCGCGGCTTGCTCGTTGACGTCCTTGGCGGCCTGGTACTGGAACCAGCGATCAGCGCGGAACAGCGGCTGGGCGAGGGTCGCCTGATACGAGTGAGCGCTGCGGTTGGCGATGGCCGAAGGCTGATCGATCGAGGTGCGCACATTGGCGGTTTCGGCGCCGCCGGACAGGTTCGGCAGCAAGCCGGCGCGGGCCTGGGGCACCACTTCTTTCTGTGCGCCGTACTGGGCGCGGGCGGCGGCCAGATCGGCGTTGTTGTCGACCGCTTCCTGATAGACGCTGACCAGATCGGTTTTGGTCGACAAGGGCGCTTCTGCTGCCCAGGCCATTGCGTTGGACGCACAAGACACGGCAACAGCCAGTGAGAGTTTGCGCAGCATGAGGCGATCCCTAGCATTAATATTATGGAAGTAATCCGGGCGCCAAAGGTAAGGCGCAGGCCCCACAGCGTCAAGGCGTGGCGGGGCAAAGCGAGTGTAGTTGCGCAAACCGATCACAACAATCGGCCCAACCTGTGTATTTGCGCCATTCATCATGGTGTTTGCTGCGGTGTTGGCGTTCTTTGCCGGTTGTGTCTAGACTGGCCGGGTTCTTGTCGGGGTGCCTTGCTATGAGGCTGAGATCGAATAATTTCGGATCCCGTTGAACCTGATCAGGTTAGCGCCTGCGTAGGGAACAAGATTTCTCGTCACCCGGCGAGTCCTCTTGTGCTTCGTCCGGGAAATTGTTCGACAATCGAACGCTCGACGACGATGCACAGCACCAGTCCTGGTGCGTCCGTGCCTTTCAGGTTCTGCTCCGACAATCCACTGCCTGGATGCTGTCTGGAGAGCCCGTGATGACTACAAAATCAAAAAACGCGATCAACCTGAGTGACTCGGCCAAGGTCGACGAGCAATCGGTCAAGCCGTTCACCCGTTCGCAAAAAGTCTACGTCCAGGGCTCGCGCCCGGACATCCGTGTGCCGATGCGCGAAATCAGCCTCGACGTGACGCCGACTGACTTCGGCGGCGAAATCAACGCGCCGGTCACCGTTTACGACACCTCAGGCCCGTACACCGATCCGAACGTAGTGATCGATGTGCGCAAAGGTCTGGGCGATGTGCGTTCGGCGTGGATCGATGACCGTGGCGACACCGAGCGCCTGCCAGGCCTGAGCTCGAACTTCGGCCAACAACGTCTGGCCGATGCCGAGTTGACCAAGCTGCGTTTCGCCCACGTCAACAACCCGCGCCGCGCGAAGGCCGGGGCCAACGTCAGCCAGATGCACTACGCCCGTAAAGGCATCATCACCGCCGAGATGGAATACGTCGCCATCCGCGAAAACATGAAGCTGCAAGAGGCCCGCGCTGCCGGCCTGTTGACGCAACAACACGCCGGCCACAGCTTCGGCGCGAGCATCCCGAAAGAAATCACTGCCGAATTCGTCCGCGAAGAAATCGCCCGTGGCCGCGCAATCATTCCGGCCAACATCAACCACGTCGAACTGGAACCGATGATCATCGGCCGTAACTTCCTGGTGAAGATCAACGGCAACATCGGCAACAGCGCGCTGGGTTCTTCGATCGAAGAAGAAGTGGCGAAACTGACCTGGGGCATTCGCTGGGGTTCGGACACCGTGATGGACTTGTCCACCGGTAAACACATTCACGAAACCCGCGAGTGGATCATCCGCAACTCGCCAGTGCCGATCGGCACCGTGCCGATTTATCAGGCGCTGGAAAAAGTCAATGGCGTCGCCGAAGACCTGACCTGGGAGCTGTTCCGCGACACGCTGATCGAGCAGGCCGAGCAGGGCGTCGACTATTTCACCATCCACGCCGGCGTGCTGCTGCGCTACGTGCCGCTGACCGCCAAGCGCGTGACCGGCATCGTCTCCCGTGGCGGTTCGATCATGGCCAAGTGGTGCCTGGCGCACCATAAAGAGAACTTCCTCTACACCCACTTCGACGAAATCTGCGAAATCATGAAGGCCTACGACGTCAGCTTCTCGCTGGGCGACGGCCTGCGTCCGGGCTCGATTGCCGACGCCAACGACGAAGCGCAATTCGGCGAACTGGAGACCTTGGGCGAGCTGACCAAGATCGCCTGGAAGCATGACGTGCAATGCATGATCGAAGGCCCGGGCCACGTGCCAATGCAGTTGATCAAAGAGAACATGGACAAGCAGCTGGAGTGCTGCGACGAGGCGCCGTTCTACACCCTCGGCCCGCTGACCACCGACATAGCGCCGGGTTACGACCACATCACCTCCGGCATCGGTGCGGCGATGATCGGCTGGTTCGGTTGCGCGATGCTTTGCTACGTGACGCCGAAGGAACACTTGGGCCTGCCGAACAAGGATGACGTGAAGACCGGGATCATCACTTACAAGATCGCGGCGCATGCGGCGGACTTGGCCAAAGGGCATCCGGGCGCACAGATTCGCGACAACGCCTTGAGCAAGGCGCGTTTCGAATTCCGTTGGGAAGACCAGTTCAACCTCGGTCTGGATCCGGACACCGCGCGTTCGTATCACGATGAAACCCTGCCGAAGGACTCGGCCAAGGTCGCGCATTTCTGTTCGATGTGCGGGCCGAAATTCTGCTCGATGAAGATCACCCAGGAAGTCCGCGAATACGCGGCCAACCAGCGGATCGACGCGGTCGACGTGGACGTCGCCCAAGGCCTGGCGGAACAGGCCGAGCGGTTCAAGAAGGAAGGCAGTCAGCTGTACAAGAAAATTTGACCCCGTACTGATCGTTCCCACGCTCCGCGTGGGAATGCAGCCCGTGACGCTCCGCGTCACTGGACGCGGAGCGTCCCTAGAGGCATTCCCACGCAGAGCGTGGGAACGATCACACAACAACAAATGTCCCTCTGAGATAACACCCTTGAGCATTCAACCCAGCACTTATTCCCCCGACCTCGCCGTGCCCGCCGACAAGCGTGTCTTCGGCGGTCGCGATCTGTTTTCCCTGTGGTTCTCCCTCGGCATCGGCCTGATGGTTTTGCAGACCGGCGCATTGCTCGCGCCAGGTTTGGGCCTGTCCGGTTCGCTGCTGGCGATTTTCCTTGGCACGCTGGTCGGCGTGCTGTTGCTGGCCGCTGTCGGCGTGATCGGCAGCGACACCGGCCTGTCGTCGATGGCTGCCCTCAAACTCAGCCTCGGCAGCAAGGGCGCAAGCCTGCCGGCGCTGCTCAACCTGCTGCAACTGATCGGTTGGGGCTCGTTCGAAATCATCGTCATGCGTGACGCCGCCAGCCTGCTCGGCACTCGGGCGTTCAGCGAAGGTTCGCTATGGTCGAACCCGGTGTTGTGGACGTTGTTTTTCGGCGCGCTGGCCACCTTGCTCGCGGTCAGCGGCCCGCTGACCTTCGTGCGGCAGATCCTGCGCAAGTGGGGCATCTGGCTGCTGCTGGCAGCGTGCATCTGGCTGACCTGGAACCTGTTCGCCAAAGCCGATCTGGCGGATCTCTGGTCGCGTGCCGGTGACGGTTCGATGCCATTCGCCGTGGGTTTCGACATTGCCATCGCGATGCCGCTGTCGTGGCTGCCGCTGATCGCCGATTACTCGCGTTTCGGCAAGCGTGCGAAAAATGTCTTCGGTGGCACTGCGGTCGGTTTCTTCATCGGCAACTTCTGGCTGATGAGCCTTGGCGTCGCCTACACCCTGGCCTTCGCACCGAGCGGTGAGGTCAATGCGTTGCTGTTGGCCTTGGCCGGCGCCGGTCTGGGCATTCCGCTGTTGTTGATTCTGTTGGATGAGTCGGAAAACGCCTTCGCCGACATTCATTCGGCAGCGGTTTCGAGCGGGATTCTGTTGCGTCTGAAAGTCGAGCATCTGGCCTTGGCCATCGGCGTGATCTGCACGCTGATTGCCCTGCTGGCGCCGTTGGCGCAGTACCAGAATTTCCTGCTGTTGATCGGTTCGGTGTTTGCGCCGCTGTTCGGCGTGGTGCTGGTGGATCACTTCATTCTGCGCAAGCGCAGTGCTCAGGTCGCGTCAGCCGCATTGCGCTGGCCGGCGTTGTTGGCGTGGCTGGGTGGCGTGAGCACCTACCACTTGCTGGCGAATCTGTATCCGGATGTCGGCGCAACCCTGCCGGCGCTGGTGCTGGCAGGGCTGTTGCAGCTAGTGCTCGGTCGGGCCTTCAGTTACGGCCGGGAAACAGCTCGGGCTTGAGAATGCCGTTCAGACGCGGATAAGGAATCTTCAGTTCGACGTGGCCCAGCGCATAAGGCGCAATAGTGGTCACGTCGTACTTGAGGATCACGCCGCCATAGGTCAGCGCCACGTTCGGGGTTTTCACGAACGGCCAGTTCGCCACGAACTCCGGCTCCTGATCGAGCTTGGTGCTGATCAACCAGCTGTTGTGCGCAACCTGCGCCGCTTTCCAGAACGCCTCTTCCTGGCCCGGCAGCAACATGTCGGACAGGTTCAGCACTTTGTGCTGCTGGCGCGAATAGTTGATGAAACCACGGCCCGGTGTGCCATGCGCGCCGCCGGTGTCGAGGTAGCTCGACAACTCGATGATCACCAAGCCGTCATGCTGCTCGCGTACTTTCGCTTGCAGGTAGCTGCTGTTGCGCGGGCCGGCACTGGCCAGAAACTGATCGCGATAAGCCGCCAGGGTTGGCGCTACCGGTGCATTTTTCTCGGTGCGGGTCATTTGCAGCAGGCGTTTTTCGATGATGCCGTCCAGTGCAGGCTCGGCCGGGAAGCGCAGGGTGTCGATGTTCACCAGCGGGCAATCAGGGTTGGAACAGCCGGGTTTCAGTTGTTCCGAGGCGTCGCGGGTGGTCTCCAGCGGCGTGCGGTAGTTGGGCTGGAACAGGCTGGCGCAGGCGCCCAGAGTCAGGGCGATGGCGGCCACGGAGGCAATTTTGAAAAGCGACATGGGCGTCCTTTCGAAAGCAGGGGAAGGCAAAAAGATATCCGCTTCGACTCTCGCAGAAGCAGTCAGTTCGCCACTAAGCTAATTAGAGTGGGTTTCGCCTTCACCGTCCATCCCGCTGACGGTAAAGGGGCTGCATCAAACGGTGCGGGCGCGTTAGGATGGCGCGAAGTCGAGGTTGCCAGTCACACAGCAACCTCGTAATGGATCTGCAGTAAAGAGGATGCTCATGACTGATTTTGCCAACGCCATTCCGACCGCCGTCGATATCGTGCGGCGCGAAAAATGCTACGAGGGCTTTTACAAGCTCGACCGTGTGCACCTGCGCCATGAATTGTTTGCCGGTGGCATGAGCCGCGAGATCAACCGTGAAGTGTTCGTGCGCCACGATGCCGTGTGCGTGCTGCCCTACGACCCGCAGCGTGACGAAGTGGTGCTGATCGAGCAGTTTCGCATCGGCGCCATGGGCAAGACCGATAATCCGTGGCTGGTCGAACTGGTCGCTGGTCTGATCGACAAGGATGAACAACCGGAAGAAGTTGCTCACCGCGAAGCGCAGGAGGAAGCTGGACTGGACATCAAGGCCCTGTGGCCGATGACCAAATATTTCCCGTCGCCGGGTGGCAGCAACGAGTTCGTGCATTTGTATCTGGGGCGTTGCAGCACCGAAGGCGTTGGCGGCCTGCATGGCCTGGAAGAAGAGGCAGAAGATATCCGCGTCACGGTCTGGGCCTTTGAAGATGCCTTGCAGGCCGTCCGTGACGGACGCATTGCCAACGCGGCGAGCATCATCGCCTTGCAATGGCTGGCGCTGAACCGCGCCGAAGTGAGGGGGTTATGGTCGTAAACAAGTTGCGCGATCGCTATCGAGTCGACCTCGTGGGGCTGCAAGCCGCCTGCGAGGCTAACTACGCGCGTCTGATGCGACTGCTGCCGGACATGCGCAACGAACCCGAAGCGCGGCGCATTGCCGTGACCCAGGGCGAACAGATGCTCGGCGTGCTGGCCCTCGAAGTGTTGCAGGCCTGTCCTTACACCACCACGTTGCAAGTGCGTCAGGAGCACAGCCTGCCTTGGCTGCCGGTGCCACAACTGGAAGTGCAGGTCTATCACGACGCGCGCATGGCTGAAGTGGTCAGCGCCGAACACGCAAGGCGCTTTCGCGGCATCTATCCTTACCCGAACGCGGCGATGCACCAGCCGGATGAAAAGGCTCAGCTCAATCTGTTCCTGGGGGAATGGCTGAGCCATTGCCTGGCATTGGGGCATGAGTACGAAGTCGTACGCTAGTTGTGAACTGTGTCCGGTTAGGCGGTTTCCTCTTTCACTGATCCCCCAGCATAATTGCGGCACTTGATCGATTCCGTGCTCTTGCCTTGGGAGAACGCCTTGCCGAGCGTATCCACGTTGACCCCCGCCGATTCGGCGCTGCTGGTGCAGTTGTCCGACAGCCATCTGTTCGCTGAAGCGGACGGTACGCTGCTGGGCATGAACACCCGCGAGAGCCTGCAAAAGGTCATCGAGCTGGTGTTGGGCCAGCAGCCGCAGATCGACCTGATTCTGGCCACCGGGGATATTTCCCAGGACGGCACGCTGGAGTCGTACCAGCAGTTTCGCCAGATCAGCGCGCAGATCGATGCGCCCGCGCGCTGGATTCCCGGTAATCACGATGAACCGCTTATCATGGCGCAGGCCGCCGTGCAGAGCTCGCTGCTGGAACCGGTGGTGGATATCGGCAACTGGCGCGTGACGATGCTTGATTCGGCTGTACCCGGCTCAGTGCCAGGGTATTTGCAGGATGATCAGCTGCAACTGCTGGCCCGCTCGCTGAGCGAAGCGCCGCAGCGGCATCATCTGGTGTGCTTCCACCATCATCCGGTATCGATCGGTTGCGCGTGGATGGAGCCGATCGGTTTACGCAATCCTGAAGCGTTTTTCGAGGTGCTGGATCGTTTTCCACAAGCCCGCGCGGTGCTGTGGGGGCACGTGCACCAGGAGATTGATCGCGAGCGTAATGGCGTGCGGTTGATGGCTTCACCTTCGACGTGCATTCAGTTCGAGCCGGGCAGTGAAGACTTCAAGGTCGGTGAGCAGGCGCCGGGGTATCGCTGGTTGCGGTTGTTACCGGATGGTCGCCTGGAAACCGGCGTCGAACGCGTCATCAATTTCGCCTTCACCGTCGACTACGGCTCCAACGGATATTGATAATCCCTGTAGGAGCTGCCGCAGGCTGCGATCTTTTGATCTTCAAAAACAATCAAAAGATCGCAGCCTGCGGCAGCTCCTACAGGATGCAGGAAGGCATCATTTGGATGGCCCATCCTGCCCTGACTCCCTGTAAACTCCGCTATCTTTTGCCGACACTCAGGGAGCTCAAATGTCCGGTTCGATCCTCTATATCCACGGTTTCAACAGCGCTCCGGCCTCGAAAAAGGCCTGTCAGCTGGTGACGGTGATGGAGCAACTGGGTTTGAGCGATCAACTGCGTGTGCCGGCCCTGCATCACCATCCGCGCGAAGCCATCGGTCAGTTGGAGCAGGCAATCGCCGAGCTGGGCAGCCCGCTGCTGGTGGGAAGCTCCCTCGGCGGCTACTATGCGACTCACCTGGCCGAGCGCCATGGCCTGAAAGCCCTGCTGGTCAACCCGGCGGTCAGCCCGCACCGGATGTTCGACGGCTATCTGGGCACGCAGAAAAACCTGTATACCGATGAAACCTGGGAATTGACCCACGACCACGTCACGGCCTTGGCCGAACTGGAAGTGCCGGCGCCTCAGGACGCCCAGCGCTATCAGGTCTGGTTGCAGACCGGCGATGAAACACTGGATTATCGCCTCGCCCAGCAGTATTACCGCGCCTGTGCCTTGCGCATTCAGGCCGGCGGCGACCACAGTTTCCAAGGCTTTGCCGGTCAATTGCCGGCGTTGCTGAGTTTTGCCGGCATTGGTGCCGATGTGTATCAGGCAATCGATTTCACCGCACTGTGAAGTCTTGCCCCTATTTCATGAATGACTGACGACGAGACCCTATGGCCACTCCCAGCGCTAGCTCTTATAACGCCGACGCCATCGAAGTCCTCTCGGGCCTCGACCCGGTGCGCAAACGCCCCGGCATGTACACCGACACCAGTCGGCCGAACCACCTCGCCCAGGAAGTCATCGACAACAGCGTCGACGAAGCCCTGGCTGGCCACGCCAAATCGGTGCAGGTCATCCTGCACGCCGACCACTCGCTGGAAGTCAGTGACGACGGCCGTGGCATGCCGGTCGACATCCACCCGGAAGAGGGCGTGTCGGGCGTTGAACTGATCCTCACCAAACTCCACGCGGGCGGCAAGTTTTCCAACAAGAACTACCAGTTCTCCGGCGGTCTGCACGGCGTGGGTATTTCCGTGGTCAACGCCTTGTCGACCGAAGTCCGGGTGCGCGTGAAGCGTGACGGCAACGAATACCAGATGACGTTCGCCGATGGCTATAAGGCCACCGAGCTGGAAATCGTCGGCGCCGTCGGCAAGCGCAACACCGGCACCAGCGTGTACTTCGCGCCGGACCCGAAATACTTCGACTCACCGAAATTCTCCATCAGCCGCCTCAAGCACGTGCTCAAGGCCAAGGCTGTGTTGTGCCCTGGCCTGTTGGTCAGCTTCGAAGACAAAGGCACCGGTGAAAAAGTCGAGTGGCATTACGAAGACGGCCTGCGCTCGTATCTGGTCGACGCCGTCAACGAATTCGAACGCCTGCCGAACGAGCCGTTCTGCGGCGCTTTTGCCGGTAATAAAGAAGCCGTCGACTGGGCGCTGCTGTGGCTGCCGGAAGGTGGCGACGCGGTGCAGGAAAGCTACGTCAACCTGATCCCGACGGCGCAGGGCGGCACCCACGTCAACGGTTTGCGTCAGGGCCTGCTCGATGCGATGCGCGAATTCTGCGAATTCCGCAGTCTGCTGCCACGCGGCGTGAAGCTGGCGCCGGAAGACGTCTGGGAGCGCATCGCCTTCGTCCTGTCGATGAAAATGCAGGAGCCGCAATTCTCCGGCCAGACCAAAGAGCGTCTGTCGTCCCGTGAAGCGGCGGCGTTCGTTTCCGGTGTGGTCAAGGATGCGTTCAGCCTGTGGCTCAACGCCAACCCGGAAACCGGTCTGGCCTTGGCTGAACTGGCGATCAACAACGCCGGCCGCCGTCTCAAGGCGAGCAAGAAAGTCGAACGCAAACGCGTCACCGCAGGCCCGGCATTGCCGGGCAAACTGGCGGATTGCGCCGGCCAGGATCCGATGCGTTCCGAGCTGTTCCTGGTCGAAGGTGATTCCGCCGGTGGTTCCGCCAAGCAAGCGCGGGACAAGGAATTCCAGGCGATCCTGCCGTTGCGCGGCAAGATCCTCAACACTTGGGAAGTCGACGGCAGCGAAGTGCTCGCCAGTCAGGAAGTGCACAACATCGCCGTGGCCATCGGTGTCGATCCGGGCGCGGCGGACATGAGCCAGCTGCGCTACGGCAAGATCTGCATCCTCGCCGACGCCGACTCCGACGGTCTGCACATTGCCACGCTGCTGTGCGCGTTGTTCGTCCAGCATTTCCGCCCGCTGGTGGATGCCGGTCACGTCTACGTCGCCATGCCGCCGCTGTACCGCATCGACTTGGGCAAAGAAATTTACTACGCCCTCGACGAAGCCGAGCGCGACGGTATTCTCGACCGTCTGGTTGCCGAGAAGAAACGCGGCAAACCGCAGGTCACCCGATTCAAAGGTCTGGGTGAAATGAACCCGCCGCAGCTGCGCGAAACCACCATGGACCCGAACACTCGGCGTCTGGTGCAACTGACGCTGGGCGAAGACTACGCCGAGACCTCGGAAATGATGGACATGCTGCTGGCGAAGAAACGCGCCGGCGACCGCAAGACCTGGCTGGAATCCAAAGGCAACCTCGCCGAGGTGCTGACCTGATGCAGTTTGGCTGGGCCTTGGCGGGTGCGTTGCTGCTGAGTTCAATGACCGTGTCGGCCGAGCCGATACAAGAACTGCGCCTGCTCGCCGAGCATCCGGTCGACGGCATGCGCGGCGGCAACCTCTCGGGGCTGGCGCTGTGCGGCAACGAACTGTGGACAGTGTCCGATCGCGATGACGATCAGATCTACCGTCTGAAGACGGCCGATCAGGTCTGGCAAGCCGAAACGGTGCGCATCGATGTCCCGCCCGTGCCGGACAGTGGTCTGCCGTGGGGTATCAGCTCGCGCACCTGGGCCGCCTCGTTCATCCGTGGCGGTGATCTGGATTTCGAAGGCATCACCTGCGACAGCGCCGGCAATCGTTACATCGTCAGCGAGGCCCATGCCGCCGTGCTGCAAGTGCCGCCACAAGGCCCTGCGTCATGGTTGAAAATCTCGCCGATGCTGGTGAAAGAAGCCCGTGCCAGTGGCATGTTGTTGCACTTCAATGCGCTGTTCGAAGGCTTGGCGATCAATCCGGCGGGCGATCAGTTATGGCTCGCTGCCGAGCGCGAGCGCCGGGGGCTGCTGAAGATCAAGCGTCAGCAAACGGTCTGGGATTGTGACGGTGCCTGCGTGCTGCTCAGCGAAGCCGGCGTCGAAATGCAGCCACCGCAGTTCCCCAAGGCCCGCGCCGTCACCCGCGACTTCGCTGATCTGTCACTGTTCAACGGCAAGCTGTTCACCCTTGAGCGCAATGCGTTTCAGATCTGCCGCCGCGATGCGGTGACCGCCAAAGTCGAACAATGCTGGTCGTACGCTGACGACGCCTTGCAGCCACAGCGCCGTTATTCACAAGCCTACGGCCTGGCGGAAGCCCTGGTGGTGGATGCGCAGGGGGCGTGGATCGGCATCGACAACAATGACGGTGCGCGCGCCGACGGCGAAAAGCGCCCGATCATCTGGCGCTTCGCCGCACCTGACGGTGGCTGGAGCGCCAAGCCGTGAAGGGGGGCAGCGGCAAAGTAATCCGGTGCCACGGGCAATCCCTGCAATACTTCCGTGAGGAACATCACGAAAGTCATTGGAGTGTCAGGGATGAACATCAAGCAAGGTATTGCTGCTACTTGTGTAATCTGGTCCTCGTTCGCGTTGGCCGGGGATCCTGAATTGCATCTGCTTTCAGAACACCCTGTCGACGGTATGCGCGGCGGTAATCTGTCGGGGCTGGCCCTGTGCGGTGAGCATCTGTGGACAATATCGGATCGCGACGACGATCAGATCTATCGGCTCGATTCCCGGGCGGACGTCTGGAAGGCCGAAGCGGTGGCGATCAATGTCCCGCCGGTACCGGCCGATGCCGGGCGTACGCTGGCGATGAAGATTCATACGCTGTACCGCTCGCTGGTGCGCAACGCCGCCCTCGACTTTGAAGGCATCAGTTGCGATGACGCGGGAAATCGTTACATTCTCAGCGAAACCTATTCAGCAGTGCTGCAAGTCACCCCGCAAGGTCAGGCGTCGTGGCTCAATATTGCGCCGCAGATGGCAGAAGAGGCGCGCAAGGCAGGCATGTTGCTGCATGCCAACGCCCTGTTTGAAGGGCTGGCGATATCAGGTGTCGGCAACGATATCTGGCTGGCCGGCGAGCGGCAGAAAAGGGGCTTGGTGCACATCGCAAGATCCGTCGACAAATGGGCCTGCGCGCCAGTCTGCGTGACCCTGAGTGAAGGGGGGCTCGCGCCGCAGCCGCCACAGTTTCCTGGCTCGACGCCGGTAGAAATGGATTTTTCCGATATTTCACTGTTCAACGGCAAACTGTTTTTGCTTGATCGCAATGCCTTCAAGGTCTGTCGGCATACGTTGAGTGGTGCTCAGGAGCGGTGCTGGTCGTTCGCTGCCGATGCGCTGGTTGCACATCGGCAATACCCCGGCCGGCATGGATTGACCGAAGCGCTGATTGTCGACGACAAGGGCGCCTGGATCGGCACCGACAACAATGGCGTTGTGCGCAACGATGGCGAGGCACGCCCGACTGTCTGGCGGTTTGCCGTCCCTGAAGGTGGCTGGAATGGCTGAACATGAGTGAGCAACCCCCGGGCAAACGCGCCGGTCGGGTGCTGATGATTATGGCCTGGTGCGCGGCGCTGTTTCTGGCGACGCGCTTTTTTGGCCAGTGGGAACAACGCCAGCAGAACCCGAACGTGGTAGTCAGTTCGGAACAGGGCGAAGGTTTTATCGAAGTGAAGCTGGCCGGCAACGCCCAAGGGCATTTTGTCGCCAGCGGCCAGATCAACGGCGAGCCGGTGGAGTTCATGCTCGACACCGGCGCAACCGATGTGGCGATCCCGGCGGATCTGGCCAAACGCTTGAAGCTGGAAGAAGGTTTCGGTGTGACTCTGAGCACGGCCAACGGCCTGAGCCAGGGCTATCGGACCAAAATTGCCCGTCTGCAACTGGGCGACATCGTGCTGCGGGACGTCCGCGCACTGGTGGCGCCGGGGCTGCATGGCGATCAGGTGCTGCTCGGCATGAGCGCCTTGAACAAACTTGAATTTACTCAGCGCGGTGGCACCATGTTGCTGCGCCAGACAACGAACCGATGAGGCCTGCATGAGCAACCCCCTTGATCTCAGCCTGGACGGTGTAGAACGCCGGTCGCTGGCTGACTTCACCGAAAGTGCCTACCTCAATTACTCCATGTACGTGATCATGGACCGTGCCTTGCCGCATATCGGCGACGGTCTGAAGCCGGTACAGCGTCGCATCATTTATGCGATGAGCGAGTTGGGGCTGGACGCCGATTCCAAGCACAAGAAATCCGCGCGTACCGTCGGTGACGTGCTCGGTAAATTCCACCCGCACGGCGACTCGGCGTGCTACGAAGCGATGGTGCTGATGGCCCAGCCATTCAGCTATCGCTACACGCTGGTCGACGGCCAGGGTAACTGGGGTGCGCCGGACGATCCGAAGTCCTTCGCCGCCATGCGTTACACCGAAGCACGCCTGTCGCGTTATTCCGAAGTACTGCTCAGCGAACTGGGCCAAGGCACTGCCGATTGGGGCCCGAACTTCGACGGCACCCTGCAGGAACCGCTGGTGCTGCCGGCGCGTCTGCCGAACATCCTGCTCAACGGCACCACTGGTATTGCCGTGGGCATGGCCACCGACGTGCCGCCGCACAACCTGCGCGAAGTGGCGACCGCTTGCGTGCGTCTGCTCGACGAGCCGAAAGCCACGGTTGAACAGCTCTGCGAGCACATTCAGGGGCCGGACTACCCGACCGAAGCGGAAATCATCACGCCGCGCGCCGACCTGCTGAAAATGTACGAAACCGGCAAGGGCTCGGTGCGCATGCGCGCCGTGTACCACGTCGAGGACGGCGACATCATCGTCACCGCGCTGCCGCACCAGGTCTCCGGTGCGAAAGTGCTGGAGCAGATCGCCGCGTTGATGCAGGCGAAACCGTCGAAAGCCCCGCAGATCGCTGACCTGCGCGACGAATCGGACCACGAAAATCCGTGCCGCATCGTCATCATTCCGGTCAACAGCCGCGTCGATCACGAAGCGCTGATGCAGCACCTGTTCGCCAGCACCGAGCTGGAGTCGACCTACCGGGTCAACGTCAACATCATCGGTCTGGACGGCAAACCGCAGCTGAAAAATCTCCGCGCCTTGCTGGTCGAGTGGCTGGAGTTCCGCGTGCTGACCGTGCGTCGCCGCCTGCAATTCCGCCTCGACAAGGTCGAGCGTCGTCTGCACCTGTTGGATGGTTTGTTGATTGCCTACCTCAACCTGGATGAAGTGATCCACATCATCCGTACCGAGGAGCATCCGAAAGCCAAGCTGATCGAGCGTTTCGCTCTCAGCGAGATTCAGGCTGACTACATCCTCGACACCCGTCTGCGTCAGTTGGCGCGACTGGAAGAGATGAAGCTGCGCGACGAGCAGGACGAACTGCTCAAGGAACAAGCCAAGCTGCAAGCGCTGCTGGGCAGCGAAGCCAAGTTGAAAAAACTGGTGCGCACCGAGCTGATCAAGGACGCCGAAACCTATGGCGACGACCGCCGTTCGCCAATCGTCGAGCGTACCGAAGCCAAAGCGTTGACCGAGCACGACCTGCTGCCGAACGAGAAAGTCACCGTGGTGTTGTCGGAAAAGGGCTGGATCCGTTCGGCCAAGGGCCACGAGATCGACGCCACCGGCCTGTCGTACAAGGCTGGCGACGGCTTCAAGACCTCGGCGGCGGGGCGTTCCAACCAGTCAGCCGTGGTGATTGACTCCACCGGCCGCAGCTATTCGGTTGCTGCGCATACGCTGCCGTCGGCGCGTGGCCAGGGCGAGCCGTTGACCGGTCGTCTGACGCCGCCACCGGGTGCGACTTTCGAATGCGTGTTGATGCCGGAAGACGATGCGTTGTACGTGATCGCTTCCGACGCCGGTTACGGTTTCGTCGTCAAAGGCGAAGACCTGCAAGCCAAGAACAAGGCCGGTAAAGCCCTGTTGAGCCTGCCGAACAACGCCAAGGTGATCGCGCCGCGCCCGGTGGCCGATCGTGAGCACAACTGGCTGGCTTCGGTCACGACCGAAGGTCGCCTGCTGATCTTCAAAATCAGCGATCTGCCACAATTAGGCAAGGGCAAAGGCAACAAGATCATCGGTATTTCCGGTGAACGTGTGGCCAGTCGCGAAGAATATGTCACGGACATCGCCGTTATTCCGGAAGGCGCCACGTTGGTGTTGCAGGCCGGAAAACGAACCTTGTCGCTGAAGGCCGATGACCTCGAACATTACAAAGGTGAGCGTGGACGTCGCGGCAACAAGCTTCCAAGGGGCTTCCAGAGAGTGGATGCGCTGCTCGTCGAAAACCTCAATTAGGCGCCCTAGAGCGTTCGATCTACGATTTAACGCGTAGATCGACGCTTTGGCGCTGGAGTCGGAACGCATATTCACGGATGATATGGCCTTTCCAAGCGCCGGCGTGGCCGAGCGTTCTTCATATTTATTGAGTATTTTCACTGTGGTCAGCCTTGTGGCGGCCACCTGGACGGGATGATGACTGCGCTACGCCTTCCACTTATTTTGTTACTCGCCGGCGTTCTTGGCCTGGCGGGTTGCAGCGTTCACCAGCCGGTGTCGCTGTATCAACTGGACAGCGGAAGTCCGGTTCAGCCTGCGCAAAGCGCAGGCATGGCGGTTTTGTTGGGCCCGGTGGTCGTCGCTGACTACCTGCAACGTGAAACACTGCTGCAACGTCAGCCGGACGGCAGCCTGCAAGCGGCGACCGATGGTCGTTGGGCTGGCAGCCTTTCGTCGGATATCGATCAATTGCTGATGCGTCAGGTCGCCGGTCATCTGGACAGCCAACGAGTGGTGCTGGCACCGGCCACCAGCGGGTTTACCCCGGATGTGCAGGTATTGCTGACCATCACGCGTCTGGATTCCGGCGTGAAACAGCCGGCGATTCTTGATGCGCAGTGGCGCTTGATCGACCGCCGTGGTCAGGTGCGTGATAACCGCATTGTTCATCTGCAAGAGTTGCACGCTGGCAGCACGGCTTCGCAGGTTCAGGCGCAGGGGATTTTGTTGCAGCGTCTGGCCGAGCAATTGTCGGTAGCGCTGAAACCATTGGCCAACCAGCCTCCGGTCGCTGAAGCACCGCGTAAATCGGCACCGAAGCCAGCAGCACCGGCGGCGGAAGCCGAGAAGCAGCCCAAGATCCCGATGGCATCGCCGATTCGTACGGACATGGAAGTGTTTCGCTTCTAAGCCTGGATCGAGTTAAACAGAGCCCGCCTTGTGCGGGCTTTGTTGTGTCTGGAGGGCGGAGATCTTTTTCGTCAGTGCTGGCCTCATCGCGGGCAAGCCCGCTCCCACAGGGTCTTCGGCTGTCTGCTCTTTTGTGGGCTCCCACGCCCACTGTGGGAGCGGGCTTGCCCGCGATGGGGCCAGTGTGGTCCACAAAAAAGCCCGCAGACAATCGATTGTCTGCGGGCTTCTGTGTTTCAGGCCTGTGGCTTACGCCCGGCGTTCATGCATCCGCGCCAATTGCCGCTCCAGCATCGACGGATAAGGCTCCATCAACCGCTCCACGCAGCACGCGCCTTCAGGGCTGGCGATCGGGCGGATCCGCGCACGCTGGCGGATCAGCGCGTCGTCACCGATCTTGCGTTCAACCAGCAACAGGTTGCGGCTGTGTTGCGACAGGGCCAGAGCATCCTGCGCCGAATCGGTCAGCAGCAGATCGATCTGGCTCAAACCGAACAACTCATCACCCAGGGTCAGGCCCAGTTGCAATTGCAGGGTGATGCCGCTGTCCGCGACTTCAATCTGCAACTGATGACCCAGCGCCCGCAGCAGCTCGCCGCAGCAGATTGCATTGGTCAGGTAATCGTCGCCGCTGTCTTCGGTGTGGAACAGCATCAGCGTGCTGCCGTCGTTGAGGGTTTCGATTTCGCCCTGATACAGCGAAGCGGCCTGATCGAGGCAGTCGCGATAACGCTCCAGCAGCTCTTCCAGGCGTGCGCGCGGCAGGCGTCGCAGTTGCTCTTGCGAACCCAGTTGCACAGCGAGCACGGCGCTGTGTTGCGGCACGCTCGGGGTGGCTTTGCGCAGAGTCGGGTGCGGGGCCTGATCGAGCGATTCGTCGCGCAGGTCGGCGAACGCATCGTCGTCATCGTCGTCTTCAACGGTGCTGACTACATGACGAGGCGCCGGTTTTTGCGCGGCCATCGGACGGCTTTCATCGAAGCTCGGATCGCGCAGGTTGCGCACTTCGAACTCAGGCTCGTCGTCCTCCTCTTCTTCGAATTCGGGTTCCGGCTCAGGTATTGGCGCAGGCTCCGGCGCAAAGTCGGCGTGCAGCTGACGGGCAAGATCGCCGATCTCGTCCTGACGGTCGGTGCCCGGCGTATGTTCGTCGATGCGGCGCAGCCAGACGCGCAATTGCAGCAGCGGTGTCGTCAGGTAGCGGCCCATGCGCAGGCTCAAGGCCAGCGACAGTGCCAACAGAATCGCACTGAGGATGCCCATGCTTTGCAGGCTGATGGTCATCGGCTGCTGGAACTGATCCATGTCCAGGCTGATGCGCAGTTGCCCGGCGGTCACGTCCTGGAAAGTGATCTTGCTCTCGTACATGCCTTCGGCTTCGCCCAGCAGGCTGTGCTTGGGCCGCTGACCGGATTCGGCGAGGATGCGGTTATCCACGCTATAGATTGCCGCGTGGGCCACCAGTTTGTTTTTGGTCAGGTTGTTGAGCAGCACGTTGAGGCTGAGGATGTCGTTGGACACCAACAGCTCGGTGGCGGAGGTGGCGGTCTGCGTGGTCAGGCTTTCGCCCAGCGCATCGGCCTGCTCGTGCATGGCCTGCTTGAATTGCAAACCCATCACGCCGGCATAGATCACCAGGGCCAGAGCGACCAGGATCACGTTATGGCTGGCAATGCGCAATGCAATCGGTACACGGCGGTGGCGCAGTGCACGGAAGATCAGCAGGAAGAAGTTATCGGTTTTAACTGGCGTGGGCCGGTTCACTGAGCTCGGCTCTTTTGTCCGTGAAGTTGACGCGCAGTATAGCGACAGGCCCTAGACCGGCAAAGCGCTCGCGGTGCCCGATGGTCACTGAAAGTGGGTAGAATGCGGTTTTTTTCCAGTTGCGGGGGTGCGCGTTGCGCGAAATCGTCCTGATTAACATCACGGGAGTCGACCGTCCGGGTCTGACGGCAGCCATAACCGGTGTTCTGGCACAGGGTGGTGTGAACATTCTCGACATCGGTCAGGCGGTGATCCACGACACGCTGTCGTTCGGCATCCTCGTGGAAATTCCCGATTCCGAGCAGGGCAAGTCCGTGCTCAAGGACATCCTGTTCAAGGGCTACGAGCTCGACCAGCAGGTGCGCTTCACCCCGGTGTCCGAAGAGGATTACCAGCAATGGGTGGGCAATCAGGGCAAAAAGCGCCACATCGTCACCCTGTTGACCCGCAAAGTGACCGCCGGCCAATTGCAGGCGGTCAGCTCGATCACTGCCAAATACGGTTTGAACATCGACCATATCGACCGTCTGTCGGGTCGCATGCCGCTGGACACTCCAGCCGACAAGGGCAAGGGCTGTATCGAGTTTTCCGTGCGTGGCGAAGCGGCTGATCCGCAGGCCTTGCGCGCCGAATTCCTCAGCGTCGCCCAAGAGCTGAACGTCGACATCGCCTTCCAGGAAGACTCGCTGTTTCGCCGCAACCGGCGTCTGGCGGTGTTCGACATGGACTCGACGCTGATCGAAGCGGAAGTCATCGACGAACTGGCCAAGGCTGCCGGCGTGGGTGAGCAAGTGTCGGAAATCACTGAGCGGGCGATGGCTGGCGAACTGGATTTCCGTGCCAGTTTCAAAGAGCGTCTGGCCTTGCTCAAAGGTCTGGATGTCAGCGTGCTGGACTCTATCGGCGCATCGTTGCGCCTGACCGAGGGCGCCGAAACGCTGTTCGCCGAGCTCAAGCGTCTGGGCTACAAGACCGCGATTCTGTCCGGCGGCTTCACCTATTTCGCCAAGCAATTGCAGGCCAAGCTTGGCATCGACTACGTGTTCGCCAACGAACTGGAAGTGGTGGATGGCAAGTGCACGGGCGTGGCGATCGAGCCGATTGTCGATGCGCAGCGTAAGGCTGATTTGCTCAAAGAGTTGGCGCACAAGGAAGGTTTGCGTCTGGAGCAGACCATTGCCGTGGGCGATGGCGCGAACGATCTGCCGATGCTGGCGATTGCCGGGTTGGGCGTGGCATTCCGCGCCAAGCCGTTGGTGAAGCAGTCGGCGAAGCAGGCGATCTCGACGTTGGGTCTGGATGGTGTGCTGTATCTGCTGGGCTTTCGCGATCGTGACGGGCAGTTGTAAATAAAGAGCAAAAGATCGCAGCCTGCGGCAGCTCCTACATAGGTTTCCTGTAGGAGCTGCCGCAGGCTGCGATCTTTTGCTTTAGAGTGATTTCCACAACGAATCAAAATCCTCCTCGCTCGCGCCATTCTGCGCGGCCTCCAGCGAGCGATAAGCAAACTGATTGAAACTGTGCGTGCTCGCCACCCGCCGATCCAGGCCGGCGCGGTGTTCTTCGCCCTGGGTGTTGATCAGTACTTTATTGCCTTCCTGAAACGGCAATCGCGGCGCCAGCAAGGTTGCCGGTAAGTCGATCGCGCTGATTTCCGGCAGTAACAACCCGCGCAAATACTGGCTGTGATCGTCGCGCGAGCGCACCAGCTGCAAGCCGCACGGCTGCGCATGCGGTGCCACCAACTCGATGCCCATATGCGTGCCGCCACCGCGCACCTGACGAATCCAGCGAATCACCGCAATGCTCCAGCCCAGACTGACGCTGTCCTGAATGCCGAGCATTTCCCCGGCCTGCAATTCGGCGGGCACCTCTTTTGGCCACGCCAGGCAATAGCCGCCCGGGCTGTGATTGATCACGGGCAAGGCATAGGTCGGATAGTGCGGTGCAGCGTCGGCGCTACTTTCATCTTCGACGAGGTGGTCGTACTGGATTTCTTCGTAGGGCAGAAACTGCTCATTGTTTTGCGGTGCCGCGTCGAACGCCTGGCTCCAGCTGTCCTTTTCACCCTTGGCCACGGCGTTGCTGAAATTCGCTGCGCGGGCGGCGGGATGTTTGAGCATGTCGCTGAAACTGCGCTCGCCGCCGAGGTGGAAGTGCAGGGCGCTCATGCCCACGCACACGGTCAGGCTGCCCTGGCCAACGGTGCGCTGGAAACTGCGTTCGGCGGTCTGGCCCCACGCGGCATGCAGGTGTTGCAGAGTGTCGAAGCTGAGCCCGGTCGGGATCGGCAAGGGTGTCGACGTGTCCTGATGCAGCAAATGCGCTTCGAGGGTGCTCACCAGCGGCTGGGGATCGAAACCGAGCAATCCAGCCTTTTGTTCGCTGCGGAACATGTTGCGGTAACGCGGCCCGGCGTCGATTTGCGCGCTGATTGCAAACAAGCCATCGTCGGCGCGGCCGGGATGCAGTTTGAGCAGGGCGCTCCATGGTTCGAGCACTTCCGCCAGGCGGGCGATCTGGTTCTGCCGCAACTGATTGCAGCGTGCGCTACCCAGCAGCAGGGCGGCGATATAGGTCTGTTCGAGGCTCAGTTCGGCGGTGAGGCTGGCCAGAGCATCCGGCACGCGCCGCTGTTGCAGCTGTAATTCACAGGCGCAGAGATACAACTGATGCAGCTCGAACCACAGCTGTTCCGGCGCCGGGCTGTACAGTTGCGTCGCGCGCACCAGTTGCCCTTTCAGCGCATGAGCCGCCCGTTGCAGGGCGGTGCTGAGCAACGTCGAACGATCCTTGCTGTACTTGGGCGCGATACGCAGGACGATCTGTTTGTAACCCGTCGCCAGATGACTTTGCAGCGCCTGGCAGAGGTTGCTGATCTTGCGCGAACGTTCGTCGAGCATGATCGCCTGATGCAGGAAATGCCGCTCCAGATGCTGGCAGACGTAATACACCTCGGGACGCAGCAGCTCGAGCAGTTGCAGGCGATTGTCGCTGGGGGTGAGCAACTGGTTGAGTTCGCCCAGGCCTTGATACAACTGGCGGGCGGTTTCGCCGATATTGGCCTTGGGCAGGCCGGCGATCCAGCGCTTGAGGTCGCGCGCGGTGGCTTCGCAAAACGACAGGCGCGGCTGACTCGGGGTCGGCGCACGTAGCTGTGGGGAGGATATGGTTTGGCTCATGCCAAAAACCATAGCAGCAAATAAGCGAGCGGGTGTTCTGCCTCAACGCTTCGTCATTGATGATGCACACATAACAACGTGTAGGAGCTGCCGCAGGCTGCGATCTTTTGATCTTGATCGTTCCCACGCTCTGCGTGGGAATGCAGCCGTGGACGCTCCGCGTCCAAAGATCAAAAGATCGCAGCCTTCGGCAGCTCCTACAGAGGTATCGAACGTCAGGGGAATCCATGACGGTCGAAGCGTACTCAGGCTTTTGGCAGTGCCAGACCTTGGCCCATCTGTACTGGCGAACCGGCAACCAGTTCTTCAGCCCATTTCACTTGATCCGGGCCGAACAGCACGATCGCGGTCGAACCCAGTTTGAAGCGGCCCAGTTCAGCACCTTTCTCCAAGTGGATCGGAGCACGGGCGGCTTCGTCGTAGCGGAAGGTTTTCAGTTCACGCTTCGGGGGGGTGACCAGACCGGCCCACACGGTTTCGATCGAAGCGACGATCATCGCGCCCACCAGCACCACGGCCATCGGCCCGCGCTCGGTGTCGAAAATGCACGCCACACGCTCGTTGCGAGCGAACAGCTCCGGCACGTTTTCGGCGGTGGTCTGGTTGACCGAGAAGATGCGGCCCGGGATGTAGACCATTTCGCGCAGTGTGCCGGCCAGCGGCATGTGCACGCGGTGGTAGTCCTTTGGCGACAGGTAAATGGTGGCGAAGTCGCCGCCCATGAACGGTGCCGCGTTGGCCGCATCACCGCCGAGCAGTTCCAGCACGCTGAAGCTGTGGCCCTTGGCCTGGAACACGCGACCGTGTTCGATCGGGCCGAGCTGGCTGACCGCACCGTCGGCGGGGCTGAGGATCGCGCCCGGGGTTTCGTCCAGTGGACGCGCGCCGTCTTTCAGGGCACGGGTGAAGAAGGCGTTGAAGTGCTCGTAAGCGGTCAGGTCCTCGACCAGCGCTTGCGACATGTCCACCTGATAACGCTTGGCGAACCATTGGGTGAAGGCATTCTTGAACCAGCGCACGCGGCACTCGGCAACGCAGCCGGCCAGGCGCGACAGCAGGTGATGAGGCAGCAGGTATTGGCTGAGGATAAACAGACGCTCTTTCATTAGTTGTCCTTAAAAACCTTAAATCTCGACTGGCGTGTCAGGGTGGTTGCCCCATTCGCCCCAGGAACCGGCGTAGCCTTTGACCCGCGGATAACCGAGGGATTTGGCCACCAGATAAGTGAAGCCCGACCGGTGATGGGTCTGGCAGTGGGTAATGATTTCTTTGTCCTTGGTGATCCCGAGGTCTTCGAGGATCTGCGGCATGTCGCTGCGAATGCGCAATTGACGGGCCTTGTCCATGCCCGCCGTCCATTCGAAGTTGACCGCGCCGGGGATGTGTCCGGCCTTGGCGGCCAGCACTTTCTCGCCGGAGTATTCCAGCGGCCCGCGCGCGTCCCAGATCGCCAGATCGGCGGCACCGAGACGGCTTTGCAGGTATTCACGGGTCGCGGTCGGCTCTTCGTGCAGGGTCAACGGCAGTGGGCCGCCGGCTGCCGGGGG
>NZ_AKJD01000044.1 GCF_000282515.1 Pseudomonas sp. GM80 | reverse complement strand
TGCCGAAGGCTGCGATCCTTTGATCTTGAAAAAAACAAAATCAAAGGATCGCAGCCTCGTTTCACTCGTCAGCTCCTACAGGGGATCGTGTGTGTCTGGGCAATCCTTTATTAATAAAAACAGCAAGCAGAGGTCACCGGTGGAGCAACAAGCCTTTGAGGTATTGATCGTCGAGGATGACCAGCGACTGGCCGAACTCACGCGCGACTACCTGCAAGCCAATGGACTGCGCGTCGGCATCGAAGGCAACGGTGCGCTGGCGGCGGCGCGGATTATCAAGGAGCAGCCGGATCTGGTGATCCTCGATCTGATGTTGCCCGGCGAAGATGGCCTGAGCATCTGTCGCAAGGTGCGTGACCATTACGACGGGCCGATCCTGATGCTCACCGCGCGCACCGATGACGCCGATCAGATCCAGGGCCTCGATCTTGGCGCTGACGATTACGTGTGCAAACCGGTGCGCCCGCGATTGCTGCTGGCGCGCATTCAGGCGTTGCTGCGCCGCAGTGACAGCGCTGAGCCGGTCGCAGAAAAATCCCGCCGTCTGCAATTCGGCCCGCTGGTGGTCGACAATGCGCTACGCGAAGCGTGGCTGAGTGACAACGGCATCGAACTGACCAGCGCCGAATTCGACCTGCTCTGGCTGCTGGTCTCCAACGCCGGACGCATTCTTTCCCGCGAGGAAATCTTTATCGCCCTGCGCGGCATCGGCTATGACGGCCAGGACCGCTCGATCGATGTGCGCATCTCGCGCATCCGCCCGAAAATCGGCGATGACCCCGACCATCCGCGTCTGATCAAGACCATCCGCAGCAAAGGTTATCTGTTCGTTCCGGAAGCCTGCGCAGACCTGGCCCTGTGAACTCGATCTTCCTGCGCATCTACGGCGGCATGTGCGCTGCGCTGATTCTGGTGGCGGTGCTCGGTGTGCTGGCGCTGCACCTGCTCAATCAGGTGCGCAGCGAGCAATACCGCGAGCGCCTGGCCCATGGCACGTTCTCGCTGATGGCCGACAACCTGCAATCGATGAACGCCACCGAGCGGCATCGCGCACTGTTGGTGTGGGAGCGGCTGCTGGGGATTCCGCTGGCGCTGAAGACCTTCAGCGACACCGGTCTCGATCTGACCCAGCGCACCCGTGTGCAGCGCGGTCAGGCGCTGGTCGAGCAGACCGGCCCGCATGCGGCCAAAGTCTATCGATTGGTCAGCGACAAGGAACAACTCGTCCTCACCGGCGAAGTGCAGCAGATCAGTGAGCAACTGGCCCGCGCCACTATTTACCTGCTGGCTGATGAGCTGGTGCGGGTGCCGGTTGCCGAGCAACCCAAACGACTGGCGCAGATAAAGGAAGAGAAGGGTTTTGGTTTCGACCTGCGCCTGGTCACGGTGGACGACGCCGACATGGATGAAGACCAGAGCCGTCGTGTCTCCGAGGGCGACACGGTGATGGCGCTGGGCAAGGGCGGCGATTCGATCCGTGTGTTTGCCGGCATGGTCGGCACGCCGTGGGTGCTGGAGATCGGCCCGCTGTACCAGATGAACCCTTATCCGCCGGAATGGCTGGTGTTGATCGCCGCGCTGGGGTTGAGCCTGATCGGTCTCATCGTTTATTTGCTGGTGCGCCAACTGGAGCGGCGTTTGCGCGGGCTCGAAGCGGCGGCCACGCGCATTGCCAAGGGCAGTCTGGAAACCCGTGTGCCGGCGCGCGGTGCCGATTCGGTCGGGCGCCTGGCGGCGGCGTTCAACGGCATGGCCGAGCACTTGCAACAATTATTGGCGATCCAGCGTGAACTGGTGCGCGCGGTGTCCCACGAGTTGCGCACCCCGGTGGCGCGCCTGCGTTTCGGTTTGGAGATGATCGGCTCTGCGACGACGCCGCAAGCCTTGGAGAAGTACCGCGAAGGCATGGATCACGACATCGAGGACCTCGATAAGCTGGTCGATGAGATGCTCACCTACGCACGGCTCGAACAAGGTTCGCCAGCGCTGACCTTCCAGCGCATCGATCTGGATGCCCTGGTCAATCAGGTCATCGAGGAGCTGGCGCCGCTGCGCGCCGAGGTCACGGTGCAGCGCGGGCTGTGTCTGTCTGCTGCCGATAACGACGACGCCTGGGTCGAGGCGGAGCCGCGTTACCTGCACCGGGCGCTGCAGAATCTGGTGAGCAACGCGATGCGCCACGCGCGTTCGAAGGTCACGGTGAGCTATCAGGTCGGGCAGTTGCGTTGCCGGGTCGACGTCGAGGACGACGGGCCGGGCGTGCCGGAAGTGGCGTGGGAGCGGATCTTCACGCCGTTCCTGCGTTTGGACGACAGCCGCACGCGGGCGTCGGGCGGGCATGGCCTGGGGTTGTCGATTGTGCGGCGGATCATTCATTGGCATGACGGCCGGGCGATCATCGGCAAAAGCAAAAGCCTGGGTGGGGCGTGCTTCAGTCTGAGCTGGCCGAGGAATCAGGAACGCCGCTAAGTATTTGCGATGATGGTGCCGGCCCCATCGCTGGCAAGCCAGCTCCCACAGTGACCGTGGTGAGCACAGATTTAAGGTTCACACAGAAACCTGTGGGAGCTGGCTTGCCAGCGATGAGGCCCTGACAGGCGATAAAGATTCAGGCCTGGATGCTGACCAGACTCAACAACTGCCCATCCTGTACCCCGAACTGCGCTTCCAGCTCCGTGCCGTGATGCCATTCCGCCGACAGATCGGTCAACAGCCGCAAGCGCACCTCACCCGACTCGGTCCATTCCAGCACTTCGGCATGCTCAAAATAAAAGCGCTTCTGCACGATCGGGTACAGCGCCTTGAACAGACTCTCTTTCACCGAAAACGTCAGTGTCACCCACAACGCCAACTGATCCCGCGAGCCGGCCGCCATGCGCTGCATTTCCGCTGGCGTGAGAATTTCCCCGGCGAGGCGTTCGGCGCGTTCGGCGTTGAGCAGGTTTTCCAGATCCATGCCCAGGCCACGCCAATGCTGCCTGTTGGCAACGATCGCTGCGGCGCGCCCGGTACTGTGGGTGATCGAACCGCAGATATGCGCCGGCCACATCGGTGCGCGATCTTCGCCAATCGCCGGCACCTCGCTTGAACCTTGCAGCTGCTGCAACGCCGCCCGTGCGCAGATACGCCCGGCGAGAAACTCGGCCTGACGCTTGGCCACCGAACGCTGGATGCTCGGCGGCGGCTCAATGGCGCTGCGTTGAAAATCATCGCCGAGCAGTCGGGCCGGATCGAAGTGCGTGCTGAGCAACACAGTGTCGGGCAATACCCTTGGCAACGGCCAGTGGGCATCGAGTGGGGTGCAGCAGGCGGGAAGGGCAGGGGTGAGGTTCATGACGGGCATTTTGCCGGTTAGTCGAGCCAAGGTCGAGATTGGCGGCGCGGCGATCGCGAGCAGGCTCACTCCTACATTGATCGTTCCCACGCTCTGCGTGGGAATGCCTCGATGGACGCAGAGCGTCCCGGGCTGCGTTCCCACGCGGAGCGTGGGAACGATCAGGGTCGGGCGCGGTTAGCTGAAGATTTTCTGGAAGAACGCTTTCATGTCCGCCCAGGATTTTTCATCCGCGGCCTTGTTGTACCCGATGTCCGGGCCACCGTGTTCGCCGTGGCTCAAGCGATCCGCGTCCGGGTTGGTAAAGCCGTGTTTGGCGCCGTCGAGGCTGACGAATTTATAGTCAGCGCCAGCCTTGTCCATTTCACTTTTGAACGCGGTGACGTTGTCCGGCGTGACCATGCTGTCCAGCGCTCCGTGCTCGACCAGAATTTTTGCTTTCACACTGCCCGGGGTGGCGGGCGTTTTGGTTGCCAGTGCGCCATGGAAACTCACCACCCCTGCCAACGGCACGCCCTGACGTGCGGCATTGAGTACCACACCACCGCCAAAGCAATAACCAATGGCGGCAAGTTTATTGACGTCGGTCTGCGGTTGTTTCTTCAACAGGTCCAGCCCGGCGGCGAAGCGTTTGCTCGCGGCATCGGCGTCCTTGGTCGCGGCCTGCATGAACGCCATCGCATCTTTCGGGTGCTCGGTGTTCTTGCCCTCGCCATACATATCGATCGCCAGTGCGCTGTAACCCAGTTCGGCGAGATCGCGTGCGCGGCGTTTGGCGTAATCGTTCAGGCCCCACCATTCATGTACGACGACGATGCCCGGGCGCTTGCCTTTGATTGCGTCGTCATAGGCGTAGTAACCGATCAACTGGGTGCCATCGGCGCTTTGGTAAGGGATTTCTTCAGTCTTGATCGCCGCTTGGGTGAGGCTGCTGACAGCGAGCAACGTGAGGGCAAGGAACAGGCGCATCGTGGGGTCTCCTGACAATAAAAGGTCAAAACAGCCTAGTCCATTTGGTTCAGGTCAGGTTCAGAGAGTGTTCAGGGGCGGTACAGGGGCAGGTCAGTAACCTTGCGCCATACCCAAACAGCACTGTGAAAGAGGAAACTCAATGACTCGTTTAAACAAACTGCTGCTGGCTTTTACCCTGTTGGGCTCCAGCATCGCGGCCCATGCCGACACTACTTCGAACTTCGCCGGCCTGACCTTCGGCCAGACCAGCGACAAGGTTAAAAAGTCCAACGCACTGAACGACAACCTCGACCACCCGAACGCCACCGGCGCCATCGATGGCAACAACACTTACGGCGTACGCCTCGGTCAGCAAAACAGTCAAGGTCGCTACTACGCCACTTATGACAACGTGTCGGGCTCGCACAATGGCATTAAACTGCGTCAGGAAAACCTGTTGGGCAGCTACGATCTGTTTTACCCGGTGGGCGGCAGCACCAAGCTGTTCGGCGGTGCCACGGCCGGTCTGACTAAACTGACCCAGGATTCGCCAGGCTACAGCCGTGACAGTGATATCGGTTATGCGGTCGGCGGCCAGTTCGGGGTGTTGCAGCAAGTCTCGCAAAACACCTCGGTCGAACTCGGTTACCGTTACCTGATGAGCAACGCCAGCACTGAAATGAAAGAAAGTGGCGGCAGCAAACAAGGCTCGCTGGATTTGAACAGCAGCGCGCAGACTTACCTGTCGGCCAACTACAGTTTCTAAGGAGCGACAGCGAAATCATTGTAGGAGCAAAGCTTGCTCGCGACAGCGCTGGGTCAGTCAATTTAGATGTCGACTGACACACCGCCTTCGCGAGCAAGCTTTGCTCCTACGGGTGTGTTTTTGGAGATTCTGGATTTGCCCGGGAGAGAGCTATGAAACTGTTGGTCGTCGAAGATGAAGCGCTGTTGCGCCATCACCTGCAAACCCGTCTCACGGAGAGCGGTCACGTGGTCGAGTCCGTGGCCAATGCCGAAGAGGCGCTGTACCAGACCGGACAGTTCAACTTTGACCTGGCGGTGATCGATCTTGGCTTGCCGGGCATGGGCGGCCTCGACCTGATCCGCCAGTTGCGCTCGGGCGGCAAGACCTTCCCGATCCTGATCCTCACCGCGCGCGGCAACTGGCAGGACAAGGTCGAAGGCCTCGCCGCCGGTGCCGATGATTACGTGGTCAAGCCGTTCCAGTTCGAAGAGCTCGACGCGCGCCTGAATGCCTTGCTGCGCCGCTCCAGCGGTTTTACCCAGTCGACCATCGTCGCCGGCCCGCTGCTGCTCGACCTCAATCGCAAACAGGCGACCCTCGACGAACAGCCGCTGGCGCTGACCGCCTACGAATACCGCATCCTCGAATACCTCATGCGCCACCATCAACAAGTGGTGCCCAAGGATCGCTTGATGGAGCAGCTCTACCCGGACGACGACGAGCGCGATCCGAACGTGATCGAAGTGCTGGTCGGCCGCCTGCGCCGTAAACTCGAAGGCCCGGCCGGCTTCAAGCCGATCGATACCGTGCGCGGCCTCGGCTACCTGTTCAATGAGCGCTGCACTTGATTCGTTCGCTACGCGTTCGGCTGATGCTCGCCGCCACCACGTTGGCGGTGTTGTTCATGCTCGCCTTGCTCCCGGCGATGCAGGGCGCGTTCAGCCTCGCGTTGCAGGACTCGATCGAACAGCGGCTGGCCTCGGACGTCACCACGCTGATCTCTGCCGCACGTATCGAAAACGGCCGACTGGTGATGCCCAATCAGTTGCCGGATGAGCGTTTCAATCTCACTGACTTCCGCCTGCTCGGCTACATCTACGACCGCGAAGGGCATCTGGTCTGGCGCTCGAAAGCCACCCAGGAAGAGCAGATCAACTACAAACCGCGCTATGACGGCCTCGGCAACGAGTTCGCGCGGATTCGCGAAGCCAACGGTCAGGAATTCTTCGTCTACGACGTTGAAGTGAAACTGCTCGGCGGTAAAAGCGCGGCGTTCAGCATCGTCGCCCTGCAACCGGTGCGCGAATACGAAACCACCCTCGAAGGCCTGCGCGAAAATCTCTACCTCGGTTTCGGCGCAGCGTTGCTGGTGTTGCTGGCGCTGCTGTGGATCGGCCTGACCTGGGGCCTCAAAGCCCTGCGCCAACTCAGTCAGGAACTCGACGAAATCGAAGGCGGCACCCGCGAAAGCCTCACCGAACAACACCCTCGCGAGCTACTGCGCCTGACCGGCTCACTGAACCGTCTGCTGCACAGCGAACGTCAACAGCGCAGTCGGTATCGCGATTCGCTCGATGATTTGGCCCACAGCCTGAAAACCCCGCTGACGGTGTTGCAAGGGGTCAGCGAAGACATAGCCCAGCGCCCGGAAGACCGTGATCAGGCGTGGGTGCTGCAAAGCCAGATCGAGCGCATGAGCCAGCAGATCGGCTATCAACTGCAACGCGCGAGCCTGCGCAAAAGTGGTCTGGTGCGCCATCAGGTGCGACTTCAGCCCGTACTGAAAAGCCTCTGCGACACGCTGGACAAGGTTTACCGCGATAAACATGTGCGTGTGGCGTTTGATCTGCCCGAGCATTGTTACGTGCCGATCGAGCAGGGCGCCTTGCTGGAGATGATGGGCAACTTGCTGGAAAACGCTTATCGCCTGTGCTTGGGCGAGGTGCGCATCAGCGTGCGCGAGACGTTGGCCGGGGTTGAGTTGTGCGTCGAGGACGACGGTCCCGGAGTGCCACCGGATCAACGCGCGCGGATTCTGGAGCGTGGCGAACGGCTGGATGCCCAGCATCCGGGGCAGGGGATCGGGTTGGCGGTGGTCAAGGACATCATCGAAAGCTACAACGCGAAACTGGCGCTGGGCGATTCGCCGATGGGTGGGGCGGCGTTCAGGATTCATTTTCCTGCGGTGTAACCGAAAAGATCGCAGCCTGCGGCAGCTCCTACAGGGGAGCACATTGCCAATGTAGGAGCTGCCGCAGGCTGCGATCTTTTGATCTTACTGTTCCTGCGCCCGATAAGCCCCGGGCGTCAGCCCCGTCCACTTCTTGAACGCGCGGTGAAACGCCGACGGTTCCGAGAACCCAAGCTGCTCGGCAATCTGCTGCAACGACAAATCCGCGCGCCCCAAATGGTAGATGGCGATATCCCGCCGCAACTGATCCTTCAACTCCTGAAAACTGCTGCCTTCCTCACGCAAATGCCGGCGTAGCGTCTGCGGGCTGATGTGCAAGTGCGCCGCCACCGCTTCCAGATCTGGCCAGCGCGCACTGTCGCGGCTGAGCAAGCGACGCAAGCGGCTGCTCAGGCTGTCGCCGTCATCCGGGCGCGAGAGCAGGTCGGCGGGGGAGCGTTCGAGAAAATGCTTGAGCGTGCGCTCGTCCTGTAACAACGGCATGGATAAATAGCGGCTATGAAACAGCAGGCTGCTGTGCTCGGTGCCGAAGGTCATGGGACAGGGGAAGAGCAGGTCGTATTCGGCGCCGTGGGCGGGTTTCGCATAGCTGAAGGTCGCGTGTTCGAGGCGAATTCGCTGGCCGATCAGCCAACTGCCCAGTCGATGCCAGATGACCAACAGGCTTTCGGTGAGAAAGTGATCTGGGTCCCACAATGACGCGTCGTCCAGGCTCAAGCGCACCCATTCGTCTTCGCGGCTCAGGGTCAGGCGCGGGGCGCCCGGGAATAAGCTATAAAACAATAAACCGCGCTGCAGTGCTTTCTCCAGATTGCGGCAGTGAATCGAGGCGTGGCACATCATCGCGAAGCTGCCGGGTTTGCTCGGCGCGCTGCCAAAACCCAGGTACTCGTCGTCCAGCGCCAGCCACAGGCCCTGGATCAACCGGGTGAACTGCTCCGGGGCGATCCGTGCACGCGGCTCGTCGAGCAGTTCCGCGCTGATGCCCAGTTGCTGCAGCAGCCCTGAATAATCGCAGCCCAGACGGCGCGCGCCACCGAGGGCGGCGCGAGCGAAATGGCTGGCAATGGTGCGTTCACGCATAAGCGGCAGATCCTTTCTCAGACGCCGGATGGTAGTCGGGGGTCGCGTGGGCAACAAGGCGGATTTCCGCCAAATTGTAGGACGAGAGCGGGCCGGTTGGCGGAAATCCGCCACAATCAACTCGCGAGGCGGTGACATTGAAAAACCTGCAGGCCCTGATATCAAAAGGCTTGCAGCGAAACGCACCAAAGTGGCACGAGGTTTGCGATACAAGCGACAGAAGCGTGCGTTGATCCCGTTCGGAAAACGCCGCTCCAACAACAAATCCCTCCAGTGCAGGAGGGTTCGCAATTCAGGTTTCGCGGCGTAACAGATGGATGTTGCACGCGGGGCTCTTGAGGAAATTTGCAATGACGACTCGTCAGCCACTGTACAAATCCCTGTATTTCCAGGTGATCATCGCAATCATCATCGGTATTGCGCTCGGTCATTACTACCCGCAGTTCGGCGTGGCGGTAAAGCCGCTGGGTGACGGGTTCATCAAACTGATCAAAATGATCATCGCCCCGATCATCTTCTGCACCGTGGTCAGCGGCATCGCCGGCATGCAGAACATGAAGTCGGTCGGCAAGACCGGCGGTTACGCACTCCTGTACTTCGAAATCGTCTCGACCATCGCCCTGCTGGTCGGTCTGGTCGTGGTCAATATCGTGCAGCCGGGCAACGGCATGCACATTGATGTTGCAACCCTCGACGCTTCCAAAGTCGCTTCTTATGTCGCGGCCGGTGCTGACCAGAGCGTTGTCGGCTTCCTGCTCAACGTGATCCCGACCACCATCGTCGGCGCGTTCGCTACCGGTGACATCCTGCAAGTGCTGATGTTCTCGGTGATCTTCGGTTTCGCCCTGCATCGCCTGGGTGCCTACGGCAAGCCGATCCTCGACTTCATCGATCGCTTCGCCCACGTGATGTTCAACATCATCAACATGATCATGAAGCTCGCGCCAATCGGTGCCTTCGGTGCCATGGCCTTCACCATCGGTGCCTACGGCGTGGGGTCGCTGGTACAGCTGGGTCAACTGATGATCTGCTTCTACATCACGTGCCTGCTGTTCGTGTTGATCGTGCTCGGCGGTATCGCCCGCATGCACGGTTTCAGCGTGCTGAAAATGATCCGTTACATCCGTGAAGAGCTGCTGATCGTACTCGGCACCTCGTCGTCGGAATCGGTATTGCCACGCATGCTGATCAAGATGGAGCGTCTGGGCGCGAAGAAATCGGTAGTGGGTCTGGTGATCCCGACCGGTTACTCGTTCAACCTCGACGGTACCGCGATCTACCTGACCATGGCCGCGGTGTTCATTGCTCAGGCAACCGACACGCACATGGACATTACACACCAGATCACCCTGCTGGTGGTGTTGCTGCTGTCCTCCAAAGGCGCTGCCGGTGTGACCGGTTCGGGCTTCATCGTGCTGGCCGCCACCCTGTCGGCGGTAGGTCACCTGCCGGTGGCCGGTCTGGCGCTGATCCTCGGTATCGACCGCTTCATGTCCGAAGCGCGCGCACTGACCAACCTGGTGGGCAACGCTGTTGCGACCATCGTGGTTGCCAAGTGGGTGAAAGAGCTGGACACCGACGTACTGGACGCCGAGCTGGCTTCGGGTGGTCGCGGTATCGCGGATACCCGTCCTGAAGACGACCTGGGTGTGGCTGAAGGCCCAACCCCGAGCAGCGTCAAGTAAGTAAACGAAGCCCCGCATCAATGCGATGCGGGGTGGTGAAAAGCCCTTGTGGTGAGGGGATTTATCCTCGATGGAGTGCGCAGCAGTCCCTTCTTTTTGGTGGTAGAAGGGAGCCGCTACGCGACTCATCGGGGATAAATCCCCTCACCACGGGGTTTTTTATTGCTTGCGATTTGAGCGTAACGGTCACACCCGCTGACATATCCGGTGATTGCTGCATCGGCAATGGCTGCCTAGGCTGAGTGCATCGCCCAAGGAGCTTGCCCATGTCTGCACCGCTGGCCTCACTGAAAATCCTCGATTTCTCGACCCTGTTGCCGGGGCCGTTTGCCTCGCTGTTGCTGGCCGACATGGGCGCGGACGTGCTGCGCATCGAATCGCCGACGCGTCTGGACCTGCTGCGGCTGTTGCCGCCGCACGATGCCGGGATATCCGCCAGTCATGCCTACCTGAACCGCAACAAACGCAGCCTGGCACTTGACCTGAAACAGCCCGAAGCGCTGGACGTGGTCAAGCAGTTGCTGGCCGATTACGACATCGTTCTCGAGCAGTTTCGCCCCGGAGTGATGGAACGTCTGGGGCTGGGTTATGAAGCATTGAAAGCGATCAATCCGAAACTGATCTATGTGTCGATCACCGGTTATGGCCAGACCGGGCCGTACAAGGATCGCGCCGGGCACGACATCAACTACCTCGCGCTGGCCGGACTTGCCAGCTACACCGGCCGCGCCGACAGCGGGCCGTTGCCGTTGGGCATGCAAGTGGCCGATGTCGCCGGTGGTTCGTTGCACGGGGTGATCGGTTTGCTCGCGGCAGTCATTGCCCGTCAGCAAACGGGGCAGGGCACCCATATCGACGTGAGCATGACCGATTGTGCGTTCAGCCTGAATGCCATGGCCGGCGCCGGGTATCTGGCTTGCGGCGAGGAGCCCGCATGGGAAGAGCAGATGCTTAATGGCGGCAGCTTCTATGACTATTACCGTTCCCGCGACGGGCGCTGGATGTCGGTCGGCAGTCTGGAGCCGGGGTTTATGCAGCAGATGTGTACCGCGCTGGGACGGCCGGAGTTGGCGGCACAGGGGTTATCGCCGAAACCTGAGCAACAGCGAGCGCTGAAAGATGCCTTGAAGGTCGAGTTCGAGCGGCATGACTTTGTTGAACTGTGCGAGATGTTTGCCGGGATTGATGCCTGTGTCGAGCCGGTGTTGAGTCTAGGTGAGGCCGTTCGGCACCCGCAATTGCAGGCGCGTGAACTGGTGACGCAAGTGCCGCGTGGGGATGGCACGTCGCAGGCGCAGATGGCGTGCCCGTTGAAGTTTTCCGAGGCGTTGCCGGCGCCGCGACATGTTGGGGCGGTGTTGGGGCAGCATACCGATCAGGTGTTAGCGGAGTTGGGGTTCAGTGCTCAGCGGATAGCAGAACTGCGGTCTTCCAAAGTCATTCTTTAGTGTCTGTACAGGCCTCATCGCTGGCAAGCCAGCTCCCACAGGATTTTTGGTGGAACACAATATTGTGATCGACACAAAAACCTGTGGGAGCTGGCTTGCCAGCGATGAGGCCAGCCAGGGCAACACAAATCTGACTATTCCACCCGCATCTCACCACTGAACACCAAGGTGTTGCGGCAGCGCCGGCACAAATACCGCCGCCCCTGTCGCACCAGGCTGTGGCGCTGCGCCGAGAATGGAAAATCACTGTCCACGCACGGGCATTTGTAGATATAGCGCGTGACGCTGCGGCGTTTGATGGCGTAGGTGTGGCAGCGATCCGGCGGCAGTTCGTAAACCCCGCGCATGATCAGTTGCCACTCCTCGCCATGCGGCTGGATGCGGTCGCCAAACAGCTGATGGGCGATCAGGTGCGCGACTTCGTGGGCCACGGTCTGCTTGAGGAAGTGTTCGGTGTTTTCCCGGTACAGCTGCGGGTTGAAGCGCAGCAGGTTCTCGTGCAAATGCGCGACACCGGCTTTTTGCCCGCGCAGCTTGAGACTGACAACGGGGCGTTGGAAATGACGTTTGAAAAAGGCTTCAGCGAGTTGGTAACAGTCTTCGACGCGGGTATTGAGTTGCTCGGGCATGCTTGATGGATCTCCAGAGACGGCGAGTATGCCGCAACGCCCCGGACTTGCGAATCGCCGAGCTGCCGAATGGTCATCCGGCAAACGACAAGGCCGCCTTGCGGCGGCCTCGGATTGGATTGGCGAATCAGTTGGTATAGACGGGACCTACGCCCAGCCCCCAGACAATCACGGTGAACGCCATGATGGCAACCAGTACCACCAGACCCACCGCCAGCACCGAACTTGAAAACAGGAACCCTTCATCCGACGGAATGTTCATGAACGTCGGCAGCCCCACGTACAACAGATAAACCGTGTAGCAGATGGCCGCCGTGCCGACGATCATCCCCAGCCACATATGCGGATACAGCGCCGCCAGCCCGCCGACAAACAACGGTGTTGCGGTGTAAGTGGCAAATGCGACACAACGGGCCAGACTTGGATTGGCGTCATACGTGCGCGCCATCCAGTGCACGAAGGCGCCCATGACCGCGACCCCGCCGAGCATGGCCAGGTACGACATGACGGTCATCCAGACTGCGCTTTCGACGGTGAGCATGACCGGCGCACGGTTGCCGATCACCCAGCCGACCTGGGTGGTGCCAATGAACGCCGAGATAGCCGGGATCGCCGCCAGAATCAGCGTGTGGGTCAGGTACATGTGGCTGATGCTTTCCTCTTGGTCGCCACGGATTTCCTTCCATTCCTGATCGGGGTGGGTAAAAAGTCCCACTACGTGATGGATCATGCCAGTCACTCCTCTTGTTATTGCCATCGCCCCCCAACGGAGCGCCTACGGGCCAATGAGGCCGAGCAAATTCAGGTCTTGGATGTGTGCGACCTTATGTCGCAGTATAGAAAGGACTTAACCGCACAGGTATTAGGGGCTTAGAGCAAATCGCGCTGTAAACACGGGGCTTAATCGCCTTGGGGTCTTGCCGGTAAGGCATTTTTGATGCTTGAAACACTTTTGTGGCGAGGGGATTTATCCCCGTTCGGCTGCGCAGCAGTCGCCAAGCCATTCACCGCGCAGTGTCAGGCAAACCGAGTTCTCAGGTTTTGGGGCTGCTTCGCAACCCAACGGGGATAAATCCCCTCGCCACAGGTGCTTCGCGCATCCGGGGTTTTTGCGTAAAATGCCGGCCTTTCGTCACACCTCACGGATTTCGCGTCATGGGCACTCTTACGGTCAACCAGAACAAACTGCAAAAGCGCCTGCGCCGCCTGGCCGGCGAAGCGGTTGCCGACTTCAACATGATTGAAGACGGCGACAAGGTCATGGTCTGCCTGTCCGGGGGCAAGGACAGTTACACCATGCTCGACGTGCTGCTGCACCTGCAGAAGGTTGCCCCGATCAAGTTCGAGATCGTCGCGGTGAACATGGACCAGAAGCAGCCGGGCTTCCCCGAGCACGTGCTGCCGGCCTACCTCAAAGAGCTGGGCGTCGAGTACCACATCGTCGAGAAAGACACCTACTCGGTGGTCAAGGAATTGATTCCCGAGGGCAAGACTACTTGCTCGCTGTGCTCACGCCTGCGTCGCGGCACGCTGTACACCTTCGCTGATGAAATCGGCGCGACCAAGATGGCCCTCGGTCATCATCGTGATGACATCGTCGAGACGTTCTTCCTCAATATGTTCTTCAACGGTTCGCTGAAAGCCATGCCGCCGAAGCTGCGCGCCGACGATGGCCGCAACGTGGTGATCCGTCCGCTGGCGTACTGCAACGAGAAAGACATTCAGGCCTATTCGGACTTGAAGGAATTCCCGATCATCCCGTGCAACCTTTGCGGTTCGCAGGAAAACCTGCAGCGTCAGGTGGTCAAGGACATGCTTCAGGACTGGGAGCGCAAGACACCCGGTCGAACGGAAAGCATCTTCCGCAGTCTGCAGAATGTCATCCCGTCGCAACTGGCCGACCGCAACCTGTTCGACTTCACCAGCCTGAAGATCGACGAGACTGCGGCTTCGCGCTTTGTGAACGTCGTCAATCTCTAAACCCAATCTCTGTGGGGCCACACTTTTGTGGTGAGGGGATTTATCCCCGTTGGAGCGCGAAGCGCTCCCAGAATAGTCTGGGGCTGCTACGCAGCCCAACGGGGATAAATCCCCTCGCCACAGAGGCCCCACATTGGTTTTTTGTTTCATTCGATAGGAGAGGGCATGCGCGATTACAAGTGGCTGCACGAATACTGTCTGAACCGCTTCGGTTCGGCGGCTGAACTGGAAGCCCATCTGCCCGTTCCCAAGACCCCCGCGCAACTGCGCAAGATCAGCGACGACCGCTACCTCTCGACCATGGCTCTACGCGTATTCCGCGCCGGCCTCAAGCACAGTCTGGTCGACGCCAAGTGGCCGGCCTTCGAAGAAGTGTTCTTCAAGTTCGACCCGGAAAAAGTCGTGCTGATGAGCGCCGAACACCTCGAGCGGCTGATGCAGGATGCGCGGATCATTCGTCACTTGGGCAAGTTGAAAAGCGTGCCGCGCAATGCGCAGTTCATCCTCGACGTCGAGAAGGACAAGGGCAGTTTCGGCGCGCTGATCGCCGACTGGCCGGTGACTGATATCGTCGGTTTGTGGACGTATCTGAAAAAGCACGGCCATCAACTCGGCGGGCTATCGGCGCCACGGTTTTTGCGCATGGTCGGCAAGGACACCTTCGTGCCGAGCTATGACGTGGTGGCGGCGCTGAACGCACAGAAAATCGTCGACAAGGTGCCGACCAGCCAGCGTGATCTGAAGATTGTGCAGGACGTGTTCAACCAGTGGCATGAACAGAGCGGCGGGCGGCCGATGAGTCAGATTTCGATGATGCTCGCTTACACCGTCAACCATTAAGACCGAGTCGCCCCAATCGCTGGCAAGCCAGCTCCCACAGGATCTCTGTTGAAACACAATTATGTGATCGACGCAAAAACCTGTGGGAGCTGGCTTGCCAGCGATGACGGTCTGTCAGGCGATGGAGATTTCGCCTTCGCCAGCCAATTTGCGATTCAACTGATACCGCCACCGCACATACAGCAGCGCGGAGCAGAACACCGCCAGACTCGCGACCATCTCCAGCACGCCAAACAACTGCCGGTTGGGGTCATACGCCGCCAGTGCGCCCTTGATGAAATACAGATTCACCACAAAACACATCCACGAATGGCCACGGGCGCTGCCCATGATCATCGCCGGGGCGAGGACGAGCCACGGGATCAGCTCGACCAGCAGAATCACCCACGGCCGTGCGCCGTGCAGGTCAGCGAAGATCAGATAGTAGGCCGCGAGCAATCCGCCCAAGGCGAAAAAACTCAGCAGGCTGATGACGCGCATGGCCTTGACGCGTGGCTCCAGCCACTCGACGGCAGGCAGGATTTTCGGCTTCTTCGCCACCGTCAGCCCTCCAGTTTCTGCGCAGTCTTGGCCAGACGCAGACCGAGCGCGCGGCACAGCGCGACTTCGTGCTGATCGAGACCCTTTTTGCCGTCCGCCCCGGCATGATGGCTGGCGCCGTAAGGCGTGCCGCCACCTTGGGTTTCCAGTAGCGCCGATTCGCTGTAGGGCAGGCCGGTGATCATCATGCCGTGGTGCAGCAGCGGCAGCATCATCGACAGCAGGGTGGTTTCCTGACCGCCGTGCAGGCTGGCGGTCGAGGTGAACACGCCAGCCGGTTTGCCCACCAGCGCGCCGGTCAGCCACAGGTTGCTGGTGCCGTCGAGAAAGTACTTCAGTGGCGCGGCCATGTTGCCGAAACGCGTCGGGCTGCCCAGCGCCAGGCCGGCACAGTTTTTCAGATCATCGAGAGTCGCGTAGAGCGCGCCGTCGTCCGGGATGCTCGGCGCCACCGCTTCGCACTCGGTGGAAATCGCCGGCACGGTGCGCAGACGCGCTTCGAGGCCGGCCTGCTCGACACCGCGAGCAATCTGCCGCGCCATCTCGTTGGTCGAGCCGTTGCGGCTGTAATACAGCACCAGAATGTAAGGCGCGCTCACGGCAGCAACTCCAGCACGTTTTCCGGTGGACGGCCGATGACGGCTTTGTCGCCGGCTTCAAGAATCGGTCGCTCCATCAATTTCGGATGCTGGGCGATGGCGTCGATCAATTGCGCTTCGCTGAGGCTTTCGTCAGCGAGTTGAAGCATTTTGTATTCATCTTCGCCGCTGCGCAGCAACTGACGTGCGCTGATCCCCAGCTTGCCGAGCAGGGCCTTGATTTGCGCCGCGTTCAGCGGGGTTTCGAGGTAGCGCACGACCGTTGGCGTCAGGCCGCGGGCTTCAATGAGTTCCAGCGCGCCGCGGGATTTCGAGCAGCGCGGATTGTGATAAAGCGTCAGATCGGTCATGGCGGGTCGCTTCTGGCGTAAAGTGGCGGCTATTCTAACTGTGCAGCGCGCAATCCAGAACCGTCAGAGGCGATGGGTCGCAGGCGCCTTCAAATTTTCACAAGGAACAGGACATGACACGGCGATTGGCAGCGGCATTGACGATTATCGGGGCGTTGATGCTGGGGGGCTGCGGCAACGATTACGGGATCGACCAGAATGGGCAAAAAGTTGCGTCCGAGCGCTTGGACAAACAATGGGTAATCGTCAATTACTGGGCCGAATGGTGTGGCCCGTGCCGAACCGAAATCCCGGAACTCAACCATTTGGCTGATGAACTGAAGAGCAAGAACGTCGGCGTGTTCGGGGTCAACTTCGACAATGTGCAGGGTGTCGAGTTGAAAGACGCCAGCGAGAAGCTCGGCATCAAGTTCACCGTGCTGGCGCAGGATCCGGCGGAGTTGTTCGACTTGCCACGCAGTGAGGCACTGCCGGTGACGTACATCATCGACAACAAAGGCAAGGTGCGTGAGCAATTGATGGGCGAGCAGACGGCGGCGGGGGTGATGGCCAAACTCGAAGCGTTGCAGGCGACCCAATAGGTTGTTAGTGGAAGAAAAGATCGCAGCCTTCGGCAGCGCCTACAGGGTGGACACGATCCCTGTAGGCGCTGCCGAAGGCTACGATCTTTTGCGGGTTAACCCTCTTCCAGCCACCAGCGCAAAGGCTTGCCTGCGGCTGGCCAGAAGCGCATCTGCTCGATCGGCGAGATGTCCCAGCGCTCGACATGCTCCAGCGCCTGCAGGAAGCGCTGCTCCTGCTCCATCAGCGCCGGGGCGCAGAGTTTGCGGGTCTTGCCGATCTTGCCGAAGCTGATCTTGTCGCCGTCCAGCGTGTACGGTGCGAACCAATGGTTGCAGCCGCCGTTGCCGTAGGCGCGACCATCATCGCCAAGGGTCACGGTCAGATGGCTGTAATCCATCAATGGCCGCTCGCCGATCCATTCCAGAATGTAACTGCGGTTCTGTTGCAGTTGCACAGGCTCCGCGGCGCAGCCTACCAGGCCGGCACCGACCAGAGCGGTCAGGGCAAGGCGTTTCATCACGCAGGCTCCTGGCATTTCGGGCACAGGTGCTTGTCGCCAACGGCTTTCCAGCCCAGCTCGGCGATACGTGCCGTGGCCGCCGGTTTCTCCGCGGTTTTGCCTAGTTTGGCATCCACGGCAAATTCAAAGCTCAGCTCTTTGGCGCAGCTGTCGCAGTTGACCTGCCAGGTATGGATGGCCAGTTCACCGAACACGGGGCCCGTGGTCATCGCGGTCCATTGGCCTGGCGGATTGATCAGGTGGCGAACGGTTTCGACGGTCAGGCGCATGGACAAATCCTTGCTGCCTTTGAGGGTGACCAACAGCGCGTCACCGATGCGAATCGAGCCACCGTTGCCGGTCACCTGATAGCGGCCCGGAACCAGCGCGCGGCATTCGGTGAGGGTGTGTTGCGGGTTCATCAGGTTGTAGCGGAAATCGTGTTCGACCATGGGTCCTCCAAATATGCGCGACATGCTAGCACGGGCCCGGTTGCAGAATGATGTGCGCGTGCGACCTTCGATCCGGTTCAAATCGACCCACACCCATGGCAAACTGCCGCCCTCGACTCTGAAGGAACGCAACATGGCGCTGATCGAATGTTATGAATGCAAGCGCAGCATCAGCTCGCAAGCAGCCGCGTGCATTCATTGCGGCGCACCGATGGCGGCGCAGGCCAGCCAGGTACCTGCAGCACAACCGCAGTCTGGCGCCACGCCCGTTCAGGTCTCGACCATTTCGTTCGGCAGTCTGCCCCGCAACAAAGCAGTGCCGGAGGCGTTCGTCCCTCCCGCAACGCAGCCGTTGCCGCCCGTCACGCCCGCCGCCGAAGAGCGTCGTCGTGCGCCGGCCACCGGGGTTGAAATGCACATCAATGAAGACGGCAGCCGCCCGGTCGAAGGCTGGCTGAAAATCATGGTGTTCCTGATGCCGATGATTTTCGTCTGGTTCCTGCTGCGCCGCGGGCACTCGATGAAGCAGCGCTTTTTCGGTTTCGGCTGGCTGGCGCTGTTGATACTGGCGGCGTCGCTCTAGCCCGAATTCGCCGCCTGCGCGTCAACCCTCGACCTGGTTCTGCGGCGCACCGGCCGCCCAGGCGGCGATGTTGTGCAGGGTCGTCGCGGCAATCGCACCCAGTGCCTCGCGCGTCAGGAAAGCCTGATGCGCGGTGATGATCACATTCGGGAAGGTCAGCAAGCGCGCCAGCACATCGTCCTGCAGCGGCAGGTCGGAGCGATCCTCGAAAAACAGTTGCGCCTCTTCTTCATACACATCCAGACCCAGATAGCCGAGCTGACCTTCTTTCAGCGCGTCGATCAGCGCCGGCGTATCGACCAGACCACCACGGCCGGTGTTGATGAGCATGGCGCCCGGTTGCATGTGCGCCAGTGAGTCACGGTTGATCAGGTGTTTGCTCTGCTCGTTGAGCGGGCAGTGCAGGCTGATGATGCGCGACTGTGCGAGCAGTTCCGGCAGGCTCAGATAACGCGCGCCGAGGGCGAGAACCTGTGGGTTTGGATACGGATCGTATGCAAGCAACTCACACCCGAAGCCGTGCATGATCTTCGCAAACGTCGCACCGATCTGCCCGGTGCCGACAATGCCGACGGTTTTGCCGACCAGATCGAAACCGGTCAGCCCGTGCAGGCTGAAATCGCCTTCGCGGGTGCGGTTGTAGGCGCGGTGCAAACGCCGGTTCAGTGCCAGGATCAACGCCACCGCATGTTCGGCCACCGCGTGAGGCGAGTAGGCCGGGACGCGAACGACGGTCAGCCCCAGGCGTTTGGCGGCCATCAGGTCAACATGGTTGTAGCCCGCCGAGCGCAAGGCGATCAGTCGGGTGCCGCCCGCGGCCAGACGTTCGAGTACGGTGGCACTGAGGTCGTCATTGATGAACGCACAAACGACGTCATGCCCGTCGGCCAGTGCCGCCGTGTCGAGGCTGAGCCGCGCCGGTTGAAAGTGCAGTTCGATGTCGGCCGGGTCGTCGGCAGCGATGAAGCTGTCGCGGTCGTAGGTCTGGCTGCTGAAAACGATCGTGCGCATGAAATCCTCCTGGAGCATCGACGCGGGCTGCAATCACCCGCGACAACTTTAGCGCGCCTGAGCCTTCATGGCATTGCTGTGGATCAGGCGCTGATCCGCGCCTGTGCCGCGAGTCGATTGATCGAGCGTTCCAGCTCATCCAGTGCGGCGGCGGCCTTGGGGTCGTCCTGCTTGAGCAGGGTTTCACTGCGCTGACAGGCCGCGCGCAATTGCGGGACGCCGCAATAACGGGTGGCGCCGTGCAGGCGGTGCACGCGTTCGAGCAGGGCGTTCTGGTCGTGGCTCTCGCGGGCGCTGCAAATGGCTTCGCGGTCGGCTTCCAGCGACGCCAGCAGCATCGCCAGCATGTCCGCTGCGAGGTCAGCCTTGCCAGCGGCCAGGCGCAAGCCTTCCTCATGATCGAGCACCGGCAACTCGTGATTGCCGGCTGCGCTTTCGCTGGCCCGCTCCGGCCCCTGGTTTCGCAGCGCGAGCCCCGTCCACTTCAACACCACCTGCGCCAGTTGCCGTTCGCTGATCGGTTTGGTCAGGTAGTCGTCCATGCCGCTCTGCAGCAGCGCGCGTTTTTCGTTGGCCATGGCGTGGGCGGTGAGGGCGACGATCGGTAGCGGCGTGCAATGCCGTTCGCTCTCCCACTGGCGAATGGTTTCGGTGCTCTGACGCCCGTCCATCCCGGGCATCTGCACGTCCATCAACACCAGGTCGAACGATTCGCTCTGCACCGCTTTGACCGCTGCATAACCGCTCTCGACCGCGAGCACCTTGGCGCCCATGTCTTCGAGCAGGGTTTGCACCAGCAGCAAGTTGGCCGGGTTGTCGTCGACGCACAGCACCCGCGGTGCCCGACTCGACAACGGTTCCCCCGGTTCGGTGCGCGGCTGGCGCGGGTTGACCAGATCGGCCAGCGCCCGACGCAGTTTGCGCGTGCAGGCCGGTTTCGCCTGCAACTGACTGTGCGGGTTGGGCACTGACAGATGGAACAGCGTCTGTTCGGTGGTCGGACACAGCACCAGCACTTTGCAGCCGAGGTGTTCAAGGTCCCAGATGTGCTGGTTCAAGCGCTCGGGCAGCATGTCGTTGCTGGTGATGCCCATGACCGCCAGATCAATCGCCTGATCGGTCTGGTGCGCGCCCGTGACGCCATTGGTCAGGCTTTCCAGGGTATTGAAAGTGGTGACGTCGAGGCCGCAGTCTTCCAGTTGATGCTGCAGGGCCTGACGCGCCAGTTCATGGTTTTCCAGCACCGCCACGCGGCGCCCGAGCAGCGGCGCTGCGGGCAGGTCTTCGGCGTCGTCGCGGGTCTTGGGCAGGCTCAGGCTGATCCAGAATTCCGAACCTTCGCCTGGCGTACTGTCGACGCCGATTTCGCCACCCATCTGCTCGATCAGGCGCTTGGAAATCACCAGCCCCAGACCTGTGCCGCCGGGTTGGCGCGACAGCGAATTGTCCGCCTGGCTGAAAGCCTGGAACAGTGCGCGCACGTCCTGGCTCGACAGGCCGATACCGGTGTCCTGAACGCTAATGCGCAATTGCACGCTGTCGTCGTTTTCGTCTTCGAGCATGGCGCGGGCGACGATGGTGCCTTCGCGGGTGAACTTGATCGCGTTGCTGACCAGGTTGGTGAGGATCTGCTTCAAGCGCAGCGGGTCACCGACCAGCGACAGCGGTGTGTCGCGATACACCAGGCTGACCAGTTCAAGCTGTTTGGCGTGCGCAGCGGGGGCAAGAATGGTCAGGGTGTCCTGAAGCAGATCGCGCAGATTGAACGGGATGTGGTCGAGCACCAGTTTGCCGGCCTCGATCTTCGAGAAATCGAGGATCTCGTTGATGATCCCCAGCAGGCTGTCGGCGGACTTTTCAATGGTGCCCAGGTAGTCGAGCTGACGCGGGGTCAGTTCGCTTTTCTGTAAAAGGTGGGTGAAACCGAGGATGCCGTTGAGCGGCGTGCGAATCTCGTGACTCATGTTGGCGAGGAATTCGGATTTGATCCGGCTGGCCTCCAGCGCTTCTTTGCGCGCCAGGTCGAGTTCGATGTTCTGGATCTCGATGGTTTCCAGGTTCTGGCGCACGTCCTCGGTGGCCTGATCGACACTGTGCTGCAATTCTTCGCGGGCGTTCTGCAGGGTGCCGGCCATGCGGTTGATGCCCGATGCCAGTTCATCCAGCTCCTGACTGCCGAGTGGCGGCAGGCGGGTTTCGAGATGACCATCCTTCAGTTGCGCGACAGCTTGTTTGATCTGCCCAAGCGGGCGGTTGATGGTGCGGCCCATGCGCAACGCCAGCAGTGCGGCGCCGGCCAGACCGGCAGCGATCAACAGCAGGCTGGCAAACAGGCTGCGATAACCGCGCAACAACATGCCGTTGTGCGACAGCTCCAATTCGACCCAGCCGAGCAGGCGCTCGGCTTCTTCCGGGATCAGTTCTCCGGCGAGGTTGCGGTGCTTGCCGAACACCGGCATCAGGTAACGGGTCGCGTCATTGCCGCTGCGCCGTTGCAATAAAGCGCTGTCACCACTCGGGGCCTGATTGAGCATGGTCGGCCCGGCGTGGGCCAGCGGTGTGCGGTCGGGCGCAAGAAAGGTGACGGCGCGCACGTCCGGTTGTTCGAGGGACTGGGTGGCGATGCGTTCGAGCAGATCACTGTCGCCATGGCCCATGGCGGGGGCGACCAGCGGCGCCAGTTGCTCGGCGATCATTTCGCCGCGCTGCATCAGTTGGGTCTGCAAGTCGGACTGCTGCATCCAGGTGAAATAACCACCGAGTACCAGCGCCATTAGGCTGGTTGGCAACAAGGTCAGCAATAGCACGCGACCTTTGATTCCCAGTTTCGTGAGCACACCTATCTCCTGCATCCCGCTGATCTGTTGACTCATGCGTGCATCCGGCACGCGACATTGGCGCAGTGTAGCGATTTGCTCGCGGGCAATCTTCGGAAAAATGGTGTCGTCGTCGGTCTGCGCGCAGGTTGTCGTTGGTCCGACAGGTCAACCTTCGGTTGCCCGATGCCCGGCAATCTTGAATAATCGCGCTCAACTGAGAATTACTTGCAGATACTCATGACTCCTGTTTCCGTTGGCCAGCCACGCATCCTCTCCATCGAAGACGACCCGGTGCTCGGTGCCTATGTTCACGAACAGCTGGCCCGCAGCGGCTTTCAAGTGACCTGGTGCCAGAACGGCCAGGAAGGCCTGAACATCGCCAAGCGCCAACCGTTCGATGTGGTGCTGATGGATATTCTGTTGCCGGGCATGGACGGTTTGAATGTGCTGACGCAATTGCGTCAGAGCCATTCGACCCCGGTGCTGCTGATGTCGGCGCTCGGCGCCGAGGCTGATCGCATCAGCGGATTTCGCCTTGGCGCCGACGACTATCTGCCCAAGCCGTTCAGCATGGCCGAATTGCACGTGCGCATCGAAGCGATCCTGCGCCGCGTTGCCCTTGATCGGCGTCCGGCGACCCTCGCGGCCCCCGCTGCAACGGGCACACTGCATTTCGACGAAGACCAGTGCGATGTGCTCTACCGCGAGCAAGCGGCCGGGCTGACCCGCAGCGAATACCGTTTGCTGGAGACCCTCAACCGCAACGATGAAGAAGTGCTCAGCAAAGCCTTCCTTTATCAGCATGTGTTGCAGCGCGGTTATGCCGCCCACGATCGCAGCCTCGACATGCACATCAGCCAGATCCGCCGCAAACTCAAAACCATCGGTTATAGCGAGCGTGAAGTGCGCACGGTATGGGGCAAGGGTTATGTATTGAGCGCCGCCGATGAAAGTGTCTGAGCTGCCGGGGCGACATTCGCTGTTCTGGAAACTGGCGTTTCTGCTGGTCGCGTTCTGTCTGCTGATGATCTGGCTGAGCTGGTCGTGGGGCCGCTATATGGAGGAGCGTAATCAGTTCCTCTCCGACGAAGCGCGCGGCACATTGACCCGCTATGCCGCTGAAGCCGAGCGCGCCTGGCAGCGTGGCGAACGCGACGGTGTCGACAGCTGGTTGCAGAGCATGGAGTTGCGCGAAGCCGGTTGGGTCGGCGTGATCAGCGGTAATTTGCAGTCGCTGAGCAATGAGCCGTTGAATGAGCAGGAAATCCAGCACATGACCTTCTTGCGCGGTCTCGACTGGCCGATTCACAAGCAGGGACGGCCATGGCTGCGCATTCCGTTTCCCAAGGATCCATCTGCCGGCAGTCTGGTGATTGAATTGCCCGAGCGTTTTTTGCCGGGCAAATACAGGCTGTTCTGGCGGGTGGTCACCAACGGTGTGATTCCGGGGCTGTTCACTTTGTTGTTGTGTGTCGGGCTCTATCGTTTGCTGGTGGTGCCGCTGAACAACTTGCGCGAACAGGCCAATGCCTGGCGCGCCGATCAATTGAATGTGCGCCTGTCGAGCGGGATCACTCAGCGCCCGGATGAACTGGGTGAATTGGCCAGGGCGTTTGACTCCATGTCCGAGCGCCTGCAATCGACCGTCGCCCTGCAACAGCAACTGCTGCGAGATCTTTCCCACGAATTGCGTACGCCGCTGAGCCGACTGCGCGTGGCCAGCGAAAGTGAACAAGGCCTGCCGCAGTTGCGCGAACGCATCGGTCGTGAGGTCGATGGCATGCAGCGATTGGTCGAAGACACCTTGCAACTGGCTTGGCTCGACACGGACCGCACGCCATTGCCGGACGAGGCAATTCAGATTCAGGCGCTGTGGGAAATGCTCACCGATAACGCTTGCTATGAAAGTGGCTGGCCGAGCCTGCAGTTGCAATGTTCGGTCGAGGCTGCGTGCTGGGTGCGCGGCAATCTGAATACCTTGGCGCAGGCGCTGGAGAACATTCTGCGCAATGCCATCCGGCATTCGCCAGCGGGCGGGATTGTGCGGCTCGATGGACGACGCGAGGGCGATTACTGGCATTTGTGGCTCGAAGATCAGGGCGGCGGGGTGGCTGAGTCCGATCTGCAGCGGATCTTCCTGCCGTTCACTCGCCTCGACGGCTCGCGGCCTGGCGACGGCGGGTTTGGCCTGGGGCTGAGCATTGCGCGCAACGCCGTGCAGCGTCAGGGCGGGAGTATCTGGGCGGAGAACGGCGGGGCGGGGCTGCGGCTGAATCTGCGGTTATTGGCGGATGATGGTGTTGGGGCGAATGACGCTATCGCGAGCAGGCTCACTCCTGCATTGGATTTGCGTTCACCGCAGATCGTCTGAACAAATCACATCCGTTGTAGGAGTGAGTCTGCTCGCGATGTAGTCCATCGGGGGCAGCATTCCCCCTGGCTGCGCGGGAGCGCTCGCCTTTTTTTGTACGACATTTCCCAAGCTGCATCGGTGGTCATTTCTAGCGTCCTGAACAGTTTAGGCTCGTGCTTCACCTAATCTTTCAGGAATTACGCATGAACGCATCTAGCTTGACCGGCAGCTCTGACGGCGATCGTTTCAACGAAGTGCTTGCCCTGATTCACAGCTCCAGACACAAGGCTATGCAGGCGGTGAATACTCACCTGATTGATCTTTATTGGCAGGTGGGGGCGCATATCAGTCGCAAGATTGAGCAGGCGGAGTGGGGGGATTTCGTTATTAGTCAGCTGGCTGCTCATCTGGCGCATACCCAGCCGGGACTGCGCGGTTTCACTCGGCCAAATCTCTTCAGAATGCGCCAGTTTTATGAAGCTTATCGGGACGATCCAATTGTCTCACCACTGGTGAGACAATTGCCGTGGACGCATAACATGATCATTTTGAGCCAAAGCAAACACCCACAGGAGAGGGGCTTTTACCTGCGAATGGCTGCTCAGGAAAAGTGGTCGAAGCGCGAGTTGGAGCGCCAATTTAAATCAGCTTTGTTCGAACGAAGCGTCACCGATCCGGCAAAAGCCTCCGCCGCGCTGAAACAATCCCACCCCGCAGCGCTCGAGATTTTCCGCGATTCCTACATGATCGAATTTCTCGACTTGCCCAGCCCCCATTCTGAAACCGATCTGCACCAAGGCCTGCTATCGCGCCTCAAGGAATTCTTGTGCGAGCTGGGCCGCGATTTCTGTTTTGTCGGCTCCGAGTACCCACTGCAAGTCGGCGGGAGGGATTTCGCGCTCGATCTTCTGTTCTTCCACCGAGGGCTCAACTGCCTTGTAGCCATTGAACTGAAGGTCGGCCGTTTTGAGCCGGAATACCTCGGCAAGCTGGATTTCTATTTGGAGGCGCTGGATCGCAATGTCCGCAAGCCTCACGAAAGCCCGGCCATCGGTGTCCTGCTGTGTGCAAGCAAGGAAGATGAGGTCGTCGAGTACGCACTCAATCGCAGCCTTTCGCCCGCATTGATAGCGGAATATCAAACCTGTCTGCCGGATAAGCAATTGCTGCAGGCCAAGTTGCATGAGTTTTATGCACTGGATACGGCGCACACAGAAAATAGCGACTAACGGACGCTTATTCCCATAAACCATAAGCACCGCACTTTGCGTGATATGGCCTGCGCGGGTTTGCCGGTATGATAGGCGCCCCCGCACGTCTGGATTGCGAATACGCCATGACCCTGCAGTACCCAACCATCGCCGATTGCGTCGGCAACACTCCGCTGGTGCGTTTGCAGCGCCTGCCCGGTGCCACCAGCAACACCCTGTTGCTCAAGCTCGAAGGGAATAACCCGGCGGGTTCGGTCAAGGACCGTCCGGCGCTGTCGATGATCACTCGCGCCGAGTTGCGCGGGCAGATCCACGCCGGCGATACGCTGATCGAAGCGACCTCGGGTAACACCGGCATTGCGCTGGCCATGGCCGCCGCGATCAAGGGTTACAAGATGATCCTGATCATGCCCGACAACTCCAGTGCCGAGCGCAAAGCGGCGATGACCGCCTACGGTGCCGAGCTGATTCTGGTCAGCCAGGAAGAGGGCATGGAAGGCGCGCGCGACCTTGCGCAGCGCATGGAAGCCGAAGGCCGTGGCAAGGTGCTCGATCAGTTCGCCAATGGTGACAATCCTGAAGCGCACTACACCACCACCGGCCCGGAAATCTGGCGGCAGACCCAGGGCAGCATCACCCATTTCGTCAGTTCGATGGGCACCACCGGCACCATCATGGGCGTGTCGCGCTACTTGAAAGAACAGAGCGACAGCGTGCAGATCGTCGGTTTGCAGCCGATGGAAGGCTCGGCCATTCCCGGTATCCGTCGCTGGCCGCAGGAATACCTGCCGAAGATTTATCAGGCTGATCGCGTTGATCGCATCGTCGACATGGCGCAAAGCGAGGCCGAGGACGTCACCCGTCGTCTGGCCCGCGAAGAAGGCATCTTCTGCGGCGTGTCCTCGGGCGGTGCGGTGGCAGCGATGCTGCGCCTGTCCAAAGAAGTTGAAAACGCGGTGATCGTCGCGATCATCTGCGACCGTGGCGACCGTTACCTGTCGACCGGCATTTTCGACGCGCTCAACTGATGGCCAAGCACGAGAGAGGCCTGCGCTTTCAGCCCACTGGCGGAAGCAAGGCTGCGCAAATCCCGACCGGCAAAAAGCAGCGCTTGAACATCGAGCGCCTGGCCAATGACGGTCGCGGCATCGCGTTTTTCGAAGGTAAAACCTGGTTCGTCCTCGGCGCCCTTGCCGGTGAAGAGGTCGAAGCGCGGGTGCTCGGCGCCCACGGCAAAGTGGTCGAGGCGCGCACCGAGCGCGTGTTCACCGCCAGCGAATTGCGTCGCCCGGCGCCGTGCCAGCACGCCGGCCGTTGCGGCGGTTGCAGCGTTCAGCATTTGCCCCACAGCGAACAGCTTGCCCTGAAACAGCGCATGCTCGCCGAGCAATTGTCGCGCGTTGCCGGTGTCGAACCTGAAGAATGGGCAGCACCGCTGACCGGCCCGGAATTCGGCTATCGCCGTCGTGCCCGGATCGCGGTGCGCTGGGACATGAAAGCGAAGAAACTCGAAGTGGGTTTTCGCGCGGCTGGCAGTCAGGACATCGTCGCGATCAGCGAATGCCCGGTGCTGGTACAGCCCTTGCAACCGATCATGACCCGTTTGCCGGAGATGCTCCGTCGCTTGAGCAAGCCGCAAGCGTTGGGTCACGTCGAGTTGTTCAGCGGCTCGTCACTGGCGGTGTTGCTGCGGCACATGGCGCCGTTGTCCGAAGCGGATCTGAGCATCCTCAAGGACTTCTGCCAGTTCCATGAAGCGCAACTCTGGCTGCATGGCGAAGGCGAACCGCATCCGGTCGATGCGACCCAGTCGCTGGGTTATCGTCTGGAACAGTGGGATCTGAATTTGGCCTATCGGCCCGGCGACTTTATCCAGGTCAATGCCGGCGTCAACGAGGCAATGGTCGCCCAGGCGCTGGACTGGTTGAAACCACGTAGCGATGAGCGTGTGCTGGACCTGTTCTGCGGCTTGGGCAACTTCGCCTTGCCGCTGGCCAAGTCCGTGCGTGAAGTGGTGGCGGTCGAAGGCGTGCAGACCATGGTCGATCGTGCCGAAGCCAACGCCGCCAGTAACAATTTGCATAACACAAAGTTTTTTCAAGCCGATTTATCCCAGCCTTTGAGCCATGCTCAGTGGGTCGGAAATGGTTTTTCTGCGGTACTCTTGGACCCACCGCGTGACGGTGCTTTCGAGGTGGTGCGCAAGCTCGCGACCCTGGGCGCGAAACGGTTGGTGTACGTGTCGTGCAACCCTGCAACTCTGGCGCGCGATACGGTCGAATTGATCAAGCAGGGCTACCGGTTAAAACGTGCCGGGATTCTCGATATGTTTCCTCAGACGGCACATGTCGAGGCCATGGCGTTATTTGAAGCGAGCCAGGATGGCTCGTCTGAATCCGTCTGATCTGTCCGCGCAGCGCTCGCATTAGCCCCGCGAGTATAAACGGACAGTAGAGGTCAGCGATTTGACGCATTGAATCTGCGTCGTAGGGAAGGTAAAGCAAGATGGTACAGGTGAGAGCACACCAGCCGATCAACACTGACGGCAGTATCAATCTCGAGGCTTGGCTCGATCACGCGGTCAGTGTCGATCTGGCACTGGATCGCGAAGCCTTGAAAGAAGCCTGCGAGTTCGCTCGCGAGGCCGAACAACAGTCCAATGCCAAGAAGAATCTGTGGGCCGAAGGCTCCGGCAGTTTCAGTACTGGTCTGGAGATCGCCGAGATTCTCGCCGACCTCAAGCTCGATCAGGATTCGCTGGTCGCGGCGGTCCTGTATCGCGGCGTACGCGAAGGCCAGATTGAGCTCGCGGCCATTGGCCAGCGCTTTGGCCCGGTGGTGGCCAAACTGATCGACGGCGTGCAGCGCATGGCGGCCATCAGCGCCAGCCTCAGCCCGCGCCAATCGATGGTCATGGGCACGCAAGGGCAAGTGGAAAACCTGCGCAAAATGCTCGTGGCGATGGTCGACGACGTCCGTGTTGCGCTGATCAAACTCGCCGAACGTACCTGCGCCATCCGTGCGGTAAAAACCGCCGATGATGAAAAGCGTAACCGTGTCGCCCGCGAAGTGTTCGACATCTATGCGCCGCTCGCGCATCGCCTCGGCATCGGTCATATCAAGTGGGAACTGGAGGACTTGTCCTTCCGTTACCTCGAACCGGATCAATACAAGCAGATCGCCAAGTTGCTCCACGAGCGACGGCTGGATCGCGAGCGTTTCATCGCCGACGTGATGACCCAGCTCAAGGACGAATTGCAGGCCACCGGCGTCGACGCCGACATCAGCGGCCGGGCCAAACACATCTATTCGATCTGGCGCAAAATGCAGCGCAAGGGTCTGGAATTCAGCCAGATCTACGACGTGCGTGCGGTGCGTGTGCTGGTGCCGGAGATGCGCGACTGCTACACCGCGCTCGGTATCGTCCACACCTTGTGGCGGCACATTCCGAAAGAATTCGACGACTACATCGCCAACCCGAAAGAGAACGGCTACCGCTCGCTGCACACGGCGGTGATCGGCCCTGAGGGTAAGGTGCTTGAGGTGCAGATCCGCACGCACTCGATGCACGAAGAAGCCGAGCTCGGCGTCTGCGCGCACTGGCGCTACAAGGGCACCGACGTCAAATCCGGTTCGAATCACTACGAAGAGAAAATCTCCTGGCTGCGTCAGGTGCTCGAGTGGCACGAAGAACTGGGCGACATCGGTGGTCTGGCCGAACAGCTGCGCGTCGATATCGAACCGGATCGGGTTTACATCTTCACCCCTGACGGTCACGCCATTGATTTGCCGAAAGGCGCGACGCCGCTGGACTTCGCTTACCGCGTGCACACCGAAATCGGTCACAACTGCCGTGGCGCGAAGATCAACGGGCGCATCGTCCCGCTTAACTACAGCCTGCAAACCGGTGAGCAGGTCGAGATCATCACCAGCAAACACGGCACGCCGAGCCGCGACTGGCTGAACTCGAACCTCGGTTACGTCACCACCTCGCGGGCGCGGGCGAAGATCGTTCACTGGTTCAAATTGCAGGCGCGCGATCAGAATGTTGCGGCCGGTAAAACCCTGATCGAACGCGAACTGACACGCCTCGGCCTGCCAGCGGTGGATTTCGACAAGCTGGCCGACAAGGCCAACATGAAAACCGCCGAAGACATGTTCGCCGCCCTCGGTGCCGGCGACTTGCGCCTGGCGCAATTGGTCAACCTGGCGCAGCAACTGGTCGAGCCGGAGCGCGGCAACGAACAGCTGGAGCTGATCCCGCGCAAAGCCACCGGTTACAAACCGGGCAAGCGCGGCGACATTCAGATCCAGGGCGTCGGCAACCTGATGACACAGATGGCCGGCTGCTGCCAGCCGCTGCCGGGCGATGCGATTGTCGGTTACATCACTCAGGGCCGTGGCGTGAGCATTCACCGTCAGGACTGCGCCTCGGTGCTGCAACTGTCGGGACGCGAGCCAGAGCGGATCATTCAGGTCAGTTGGGGCCCGGTGCCGGTGCTCACCTATCCGGTGGACATCATCATCCGCGCCTACGACCGCTCGGGTTTGCTGCGTGATGTTTCGCAGGTGTTGCTCAACGAGCGCATCAACGTGCTGGCGGTCAACACCCGCTCGAACAAGGAAGACAACACCGCGTTGATGTCCCTGACCATCGAGATCCCGGGTCTGGACGCGCTGGGGCGGTTGCTGGGGCGTATATCGCAGTTGCCGAACATCATCGAAACGCGGCGTAACCGTACCCCGTGAAGATGGCTTCGATTGATCGTTCCCACGCTCCGCGTGGGAATGCCTCAAGGGACGCTCTGCGTCCAGTGACGCGGAGCGTCACGGGCTGCATTCCCACGCAGAGCGTGGGAACGATCAAGATCGCAGAAAGGTTTAGTGAGAGTTTGTATGTACAGCCTTGAAGACCTGCTCCACCTGATGAACCGTCTGCGCGATCCGCAGTTCGGTTGCCCGTGGGACATCAAGCAAACCTACGCGACCATCGTCCCGCACACCCTCGAAGAAGCCTACGAAGTGGCCGATGCCATCGAGCGCGGCGACTTCGATCATTTGCAGGGTGAGCTCGGCGATCTGCTGTTTCAGGTCGTTTACTACAGCCAGTTGGCCAAGGAAGAAGGGCGTTTCGAATTCGCCGGAGTGATCGACAGCATCACCCGCAAACTGATCCGTCGTCATCCCCACGTGTTCCCCACCGGTGATCTGTACGCGCCGCTCGACGTACCGCGCTTGAGCGAAGAACAGGTCAAGCAGCGCTGGGAAGAGATCAAGGCCGAAGAACGCGCCGAGAAGTCCGCCGCCCCCGAGCAACTGTCCCTGCTCGACGACGTGCCGGCCACGCTGCCGGCTCTGTCGCGTTCAGCCAAGTTGCAGAAGCGTGCCGGGCAGGTCGGTTTCGACTGGCCGGAGGCTTTGCCGGTGTTCGACAAGGTGCGCGAAGAACTCGATGAAGTCCTTGAAGCGATGTCCGAAAACGATCCCGTCGCCGTGGCTGACGAGATCGGCGACCTGCTGTTTTCCGTGGTCAATCTGGCCCGGCACTTGAAGGTCGACCCGGAAACCGCGCTGCGTGGTGCCAACGGCAAGTTCGAAAGACGTTTCCGATTTATCGAACAGGCATTGCGCGATACCCACCGTCCCATAGAAGATTGCACCCTCGAAGAGTTGGACGCCCTGTGGGGCGAAGCCAAACGTCAGGAAAAGAATGCGCCCAGCTGCGGCTGAGCAACTGCCCAAGTGAGTAAGCCCCATGAGTATTTCCCTTCGCGACCAGTTGCTCAAAGCAGGTCTGGTCAACCAAAAGCAGGCCAAGCAGGTCAGCAAAGACAAGCAGAAGCAGCAACGTCTGGCGCACAAAGGCCAGATCGAACTGGATGACACGCAGCAGCGTGCGGCGCAGGAAGCCCAGGCCGAGAAGGTCAAGCGTGACCAGGAGCTGAATCGCCAGCAGCAGGAAAAGGTCGAAGCCAAGGCACGTGCCGCGCAGGTCAAGCAGTTGATCGAAGTCTCGCGCCTGCCGAAACTGACCACCGAGGACTACTACAACTTCGTCGACGATAAGAAGGTCAAGCGCATCTCGGTCAATACGCTGATGCGCAACAAGCTCAGCAGCGGTTCGCTGGCGATCGTCCACCATGCCGGCGGCTACGAAGTGATTCCGCGTGAAGCGGCGCTGAAGATCCAGGAACGCGACCCGCAGCGCATCGTCCAACTCAACGTGCAGACCGAAGAAGTCAGCACCGAAGATGATCCGTACGCGGCGTATCAGATTCCTGATGATCTGATGTGGTAATTGTTTTAATGTTCTAGCGGCTTACATCTTTGCTAGTACTTTGAAAGTGTTTATATATTGAACCCGCCGATTCGTATCGATACGATCGGCGGGTTTTCTTTGGCAGAAATTAACGTGTTTGAAGTGTGAGGATTTTGCGCTGCTCATAAACAGCGCGTTGCACTTTTATATAGGTGTTTTTTGTGTGGGGAGAATAAATGGAATTAATTTAAATGAATAAGGATATTGCTGATGTTATTAAGTGTTGCTTCGTTGCGCCAACCGACTTTTAATCCGCAGTTTTCGCAATTGCGTGCGCCTGGTCAATCAATTACCGATTACGTGGTCAGCGAACTGGATGCCCGGGTCGAGTTTGTGCGCCGCAAAATCAGGATCGCTGCCAAGGCCGCTGCAGCAGACCATGACGGCTCGGAGTGCCTCTTCTTCACCTTGCCTGAGTTTTTCTGGAACATCCCTTGGCGTGAGGTCGACAGCGAGGACGAGCTGCATGAATTGACCACCGCTTACCTGGAAAAAGTACCTGCGTATATTTCGTCGTTAATGAAAGATCTGCCTGTTGAACGGTACGGCAAGATTGTCCTGTTGGCGGGCAGTTGTGCAACCTTGGTAAAAGTGGGAGAGGGTGATGCGAGTTATTACGAAGTCATTAATTACTTGCTGACGATTACCAATAAAGAATATGAAACAGATATCCCGTTGATGTCGATGTGGCCAAAGCGACATGTTTCCGGCATCGACTTTGGTCGGAATGTCGGTAATCAAGATGGCTTCTGGTTCTTCAGGCTGTTTGACGAGTTTGTCATCAAGATCAAGGACTACAGCGACGTCAGCGCTGAGCACAGTTACTTCGGGGGTTACCAGGGACTGTTTATCAATAGTCTTGTGCCGGGCTGCCCGTTCGGCATTAACGTGTGCCTTGATTATGCCGTGCTGAAGGAAGGTGAGCGGGATAAGGAAGTTGAAATCCCTGAAGTGAAAATCGACTTCCTGATTGCCTGTGGCATGTCCTTTGATTACGACAAGCAGCACCCGACCGCTGTCCAGTACTCGATCAGGAATGACGGCATGGGCGGTGGTGCATGTGAGGTGGTCAGACTCGAGGAGGGGCTGATCGTCGATGAAATAGCTTCGGAGGAGATCGACGACAACCTTTATTTGAGTGTGATTCGCGTGGTGTGAAGGTTCTGATGTTGTTGCAGCCTGCCACCCGGAAAGGGGCAGGCTGCAACCCTGAAGAGTGGTGAGTCAGGCGGATCGTAGATCTCGTTGCTGCTCTTGCACTTCCAGCTCGGCCTTGTAGTTGTGGGCATCGATCTCGTTGTGGAACATGCCGACCAGCAAGTCTTGTTGATGCACGTCCCAGATGCGGATACCGGCGGCTACGCCTTCATGGGACATGTGTGAATCGTCGCGTTCAGTTACTTTTACAGTCATCTGCTAGCTCCAAATCTCAAGTTATCTGCAGCAAGGCGTGTGCAGGACTCTTTTATATGATTTGTTAGCTTGCTAAGTAAACGCTCGATTTGTGCAATGTATTCTTGCAAAAACCGCAACAGTGCTGCAGCCCGCGGAATCCGCGACATTCGGTCGCAGGCCGCAAAGTTTCATGACAGAAGTTTCATCTCCAGCCTCACGCAATCCCCATGTAGGAGCTGCCGAAGGCGGC
>NZ_AKJD01000043.1 GCF_000282515.1 Pseudomonas sp. GM80 | reverse complement strand
CGGCAGCTCCTACAGGGGGTGTTTTTTACCTGGAGACAGAAAATGAAAACCCGCCTCTAGGGCGGGTTGGGTGCTGCAGTCGTGAGCTAGCCCGCCAAATGAGGAATGGCGGTAATAATGCTTGGCTGGCAACGCAGTACGGTGGAATTCATGTGCTGGAAATTAGCGCGAGCGTTGCGGGCAAGTCAATGGCCAATTTTGCCATACGCTTGTAATCTGCCAACTCCACTCAGCCGTTCAAGGATCGAATGCATGATGTCCGTCGCCCTGCCCCTCACAGCGCTCCTCGCTTTTACCGGTTACACGGTGTCGGTGATGCTCCAGGCTGAACAGTCGCTGATCGACTTCGGCATCAGTCTGATGTCGCGGCCCGACACCGCGCAGGTGGTGATTGATCTTTATCTGCTGGCGACCTTGGCCGGAATATGGATGGTCAAGGATGCCAAATCGCGGGGACAGTCGTTCTGGTCGGTGCTGCCCTACCTGTTGCTGACGGCGGTATTTGTGTCGATCGGGCCGTTGTTGTATTTGGTGGTGCGTGGGGTTCAGCAGCGGCGTAAAACGGTGGACGTAACGCAAGCGGGCTGATCAAAATCATGCAGAGCTTACGAAATAGCTATCGCTGGCAAGCCAGCTCCCACAAGGATTCAGGGTGTCCACGGGTGTTGTGACCTCCCGAATTTCTGTGGGAGCTGGCTTGCCAGCGATGGCGGTGGATGGAACAGCACAAATCACCTGGCCAACCGCCGCAACCCAAACAACATTCCCCCCGCCCCCACCATCATCACCAGCAGAAACACCGGATAAGACACCCACCACGGCGTCCCGGCGGTCATCATGCTGAACTCCGACATACCGCCAATGCTCGCAATCAGGTTCAGCGGCAAAAACACCACGTTGATCAACGTCAGCTTGCGCAGCAGATTGTTCATGCTGTTGTTCATCAGGTTGCCACGCGCGTCGATCAGCCCGGAAAACACCGTGGAATAGATTTCCGCCTGCTTGTAACACTGGTTGTTTTCGATGATCAGGTCATCAATCAAACCCAGCGCTTCACTGCCAAAATGCTGCTTCTCGGCGTGGTTGCGCAGGCGCGTCAGTACCGCGCCGTTACTGTGCAGCGCGTTGATGTAATAGATCAGGCTTTCGCTGAGGTTGAACATCTGCACCAGGTGCTGATTCTGCATCGACGCATTGAATTTCTGCTGCAATTCGCGGGCGACCAGTTTGATCACTTTCAAGTGGCCGAGGTAGTGATGGATGTTGTTGAACAGCAGGTCGAGCAAAACATCCAGCGGCGTGTTTAACGATTGGCGGGTGCCGAGACCATGCAAAGGCGTGTCGTCGGTCGCAATCACCAGCAATTGCCCCGGCGCGAATAGCAAGCCACAGGACGACACTTCAAAGGCCAGGCTGCCGCCGCCGGAATAATTTTCCGGACGTTTCCAGATAAGGAACAAGTGATCCGGGTGAAACTCGATACGTGACACTTCGTCGGGATCCAGCGCCGAAGCCAGTGCGTGTTCATCGACTTTGAAATGACTGTGCAGCAACTCGCGCTCGGCGGCGTCGGGGTTGCTGAACAGCATCACCTCGGCATCCAGTCGCTCGACCCGCTGCAAAGCGCCGTGGCTCAATGCAAAACTGTTGATCATCGGCGCGTCACCAGGCCTGTCCGCGCCGTTTCAACTCCAGGCGCCGTACAAACTCCTCGAGTACCAGCGAATACAGATCGTCCTGCAAATAGGCGTCTTCGATGCCGGCATCGAGGTTCGGGTTGTCGTTGACCTCGATCACTACCACTTTGTCGCCGGCCTGTTTCAGGTCGACGCCGTAGAGGCCGTCGCCAATCAGATTGGCCGTCTTCACCGCCAACTCAACCACCGCACGCGGGGCTTCATGGACAGCGAGGGTGCGGCATTCGCCGTTGACGTCTTGCCCCTTGGCTTTGTGGTTGTAGATTTGCCAGTGTCCCTTGGACATGAAGTATTGGCAGGCGAAGATCGGCTTACGGTTGAGCACGCCGATGCGCCAGTCGTACTCGGTGTAGAAAAACTCTTGAGCCAGCAACAACACCGAGTGTTCAAACAGTTCGGCGGTCGCTTCAAGCAGCGCCTGCTGGCTTTCGACCTTGATCACCCCGCGCGAGAAACAGCCATCGGGAATCTTCAGTACCAAGGGAAACCCGAGGCGCTCACCGACCCGTTCGAAGTCCTCGGGTCGCTCCTTGTAGAGGATTTCGGTGGCGGGCATGCCCAATTGATGGCTGTTGAGCAGGTCGGTCAGATAGACCTTGTTGGTACAACGCAGAATCGACGTCGGATCGTCCATGACCACCAGCCCCTCACTTTCGGCTTTCTTGGCGAAACGGTAGGTGTGGTTGTCGACGCTGGTGGTTTCGCGAATCAGCAAGCCGTCGTACTCGGCGAGCCGCGCATAGTCCTTGCGCTCGATCAACTCGACATCGATGCCCATGGTCTTGCCGACGCGGATGAAGTTTTCCAGCGCTTTGCTGTTGGAGGGCGGCAACGCTTCCTGGGGATCGTGAAGAATGGCCAGGTCATACCGCGCCACTTGTGGCGAGCGCGGTACTCGCCAGACTTTACGGCTGAAGCCGTCGAGCGCGTGGGCGAACTGATCTTCCTGATCGTCGCGCAACTTGTGCAGCGCACCGGACTTAATGCCTTCGATGTGCCAACCGTTAGTTCGGCGAAACTCAACTAACAGTATCGGACAGGGAAACACTTCAAATAATTGTCGGGCCAGATCCTGCAAAGGTTCGATATGCGTTCGACCGAAATAAAGTGTCAAGGTGAAGCCCTCGGTATCGCTGTAAAGATTATGACTGAGGGCCTTTTCCAGGGTTTTATCAAGATCATCCAGCGCCAGTCCGTAGAGTGACTTTTTGGTCAGTTCGCTGATCGTGCGCACGGACGGAATCACCTTGTGCCCGCGCGCTTCGGCCAGCAGCGAGCAGTAATAGCCGTGCCCCAGGTACTTGTAGCTGCGACACAGGTTGATCACCTGCACGCGCTTGCCCGCCTCGCTGTCACGGCTTTGCTCAAGGTATTGCTGTGCAGTGATGATGTCTTCGCTGGGAAAGTAGGAGGCCCAATCTTCCTTGCGCTCGACAATGATCAGCACTCGACTGGAGGCTCTGACTGCTGGATTTAAATAAGTTGCCGCCGGCAAACTTTGCTCGGATACTTCGCGCCAATGACCCTGTACCGCTGACATAGAGATTGATCCGTTGGAGAACAAGACCTTTTCTATTAAGCACGAAGTTTTTCGAAAGTCTCGTTTCGTTACGCAACTTTTACGGTGGTCATATGAGTACTGTTTTTCGTCCGGCATCAGTTGAAGACTTGCCCGCACTGCTGGCATTGGAAGTGCAATGTTTCACCACGGACAGGCTGACCCGTCGCCGTTTCCAGTGGATGATTAATCGTGCCCACGGGCGATTGCTGGTGGCTGAGCATGACGGCCAGTTGCTCGGTTATGCGCTGGTGTTGTTTCATCGCGGCACATCGTTGGCGCGGCTCTATTCAATAGCCATTGCCACTGACGCGCGTGGGACCGGGCTGGGCAAGCAATTGCTGCAACGGATCGAGGCCTGCGCGCTGGAGCACGATTGCGCCTATCTGCGCCTGGAGGTGCGTACCGATAACCCCGCCGCGATTGCGTTGTACGAAGGCAATGGCTACCGGCGCTTCGCTTTGGTTCACGATTACTACGAAGACCACGCCGACGCCTTGCGGTTGGAGAAACGTATTCTCCAGCACCGTGATTCGCGCAGCATCAAAGTGCCCTATTACCGGCAAACCACCGATTTCACCTGTGGCCCGGCCTGTCTGTTGATGGCCATGGGCGCGCTGCACCCGGAGCGCTTGCTGGAGCGACGCGAAGAGCTGCAAATCTGGCGCGAGGCAACCACGGTGTTCATGACCTCGGGCCATGGCGGATGCAGCCCGCAGGGTTTGGCGCTCGCGGCTTGGCGACGCGGGTTTCAGGTGAGTTTACAACTGAGCATGGCCGGACCTTTGTTTCTTGACGGTGTACGCGATATGCATAAAAAAGACGTCATGCGCCTGGTACACGAGGAGTTCACCGCGCAGTTAGGAGAGACGGATGTCGAGACGCTGATCGCTGCACCACTGGATTTGCCGGCCATGCTTGATGCCGGTGGGCAACCGCTGGTGTTGATCAGCAGCTATCGGCTGACACGCTCCAAATCGCCGCACTGGGTGATGGTCACCGACTGTGATGCGGATTTTGTCTATCTGCATGACCCGGACGTTGATCACAGCCAGCACCGACAGCCGATGGACTGCCAGCATGTGCCGGTCAGCCATGGCGAATTCGAGAAAATGTGCCGCTTTGGCCGAGGCAAGTTGCGCGCTGCCGTCACACTGTTTTCACGCAACGCTTAGCATCCTGCGGCGAGGGGATATATCCCCGATAAGCCGCGCAGCGGCCTACTAAAGCGGGGATTGCTGCGCAATCAATCGCGGATAAATCCCCTCGCCACAGGAGCTGGTTATTTCAGGCCGACTTTGTACAGCGAACCCTTGGCCTCGTCCGTCAGCACATAGAGGTAGCCATCCGGCCCCTGCCGCACATCACGGATCCGCTGCTTGAGTTCACCGAGCAAACGTTCCTCATGCACCACTTTGTCGCCATCGAACTGCAAGCGGATCAATTCCTGCGTCACCAATGCGCCGACAAACGCGTTGTGTTGCCACGGTTTGAAGCGATCGCTGTCATAGAACGCCATGCCCGAGACGCCCGGTGATTTCTCCCACACATGGTGCGGTGCAACTGTGCCTTCAGCCGTTTTGCCCTGCGCTTCCGGAATCGGTTGCATCGAATAGTTGATGCCGTGCGTTGCCAGTGGCCAGCCGTAGTTCTTGCCGCGCTCGATGATATTCACCTCGTCGCCACCCCGCGGGCCGTGCTCGTTTTCCCAGAGCGTGCCGTTCCAGGGATTGAGCGCTGCGCCCTGCGGGTTGCGAATGCCGTAGGCCCAGATTTCCGGGCGTACGCCGGTCTGGCCGACAAAGGGATTGTCGTCCGGCACCTTGCCGTCCGGGTAGATCCGCACGATTTTGCCTTGCAGTTTGTCGAGATCCTGCGCCGTCGGGCGGTCGTTGTTTTCACCCAGAGTAATGAACAGATAGCCGTCCCGGTCGAACACCAGACGCGAGCCGAAGTGATTGCCGACCGATAACTTCGGTTCCTGACGGAAGATCACCTTGAAATCCTTGAGTGTCGTCAGGTCATCCGACAGTCGCCCACGCCCCACCGCCGTGCCGGCCTTGTCACCCGCACCGCCACCTTCGGCGTACGACAGGTAAATCAGACGATCCTGCTTGAAGTCCGGCGACAGCACCACATCGAGCAAGCCGCCCTGCCCCTTGGCCCAGACCTTCGGCACGCCATTGATGGGCGCCGACAGTTTGCCGTCAGCCCCGACCACCCGCAGGTTGCCCGGTCGTTCCGTCACCAGCATGCCTTGGCGATCGGGCAGAAAGGCCAGCGACCAGGGATGTTCAAGCCCTTGGGTGATCGTCGTGACTTCGAGGGTGCCTTGTTCGCTTTGCAACTCTTTAGGGGCGGCGGCGAATGCCGGGGCACTGATCAGCGCACCAGCGCAGAGACTGGCTAGAAGGGTTTTACGCAACATGCACGATTCCTTTTGTTCGTTTAAAAGACAGGCAGAACCTCAGTCCTGGCGTTCATCGGTTGCTGTCGCTGCTCCGTGAAGGTGGATTGGGAATAAAGGTGGGGGGTGTATTCGGTACCGAGCGAATCGGTTGGCCATTACCGATGCCACGGTTGTCGACGGTGGGCTGGCGCGGCATGGGCACCGTATTGGGGCCGCGCACGGGCGGCGTGCTCGGCCGGGTGCCTTGCATACTGTTGGGGTTGGCCCGGCGAATTGGGCTGTTGTAGGGGTTATTGCTGTTACCTGTGGGACTCTGGGCGAGCAACTGCGCAGAAGCAGGCTGGATGACGTCCGCCTGAGCCCAACCCGCGCCGAGGGCGAGAACAGCGAGGACAAGCAGAATTCGGTTCATGGAGCGGCCTCTCGATGCGCGTGGGATGGAGCCTTCGAGTCCACGCTACGCGCAGGGTTCGGATTTGTTAAGTCACAGGCGTTAAACAACATGTAACACGACTTGACCAAGCTGCCGCGAGCCAACGCAATCAGCGGAAACTTTCGCGCGTCATGGCGGGTCATCCGATCATCACTCGGAGAACACCACGATGGCTCGGGCAATCTGGAAAGGCGCGATCAGTTTTGGACTGGTACACATCCCCGTCGCACTGGTGTCGGCAACGTCGTCCCATGGCGTGGATTTCGATTGGCTCGACAGCCGCAGCATGGACCCGGTGGGCTATAAACGCGTGAACAAGGTGACCGGCAAGGAGGTCACCAAAGAGCACATCGTCAAAGGTGTGGCGTACGAGAAGGGTCGCTATGTGGTGCTCAGCGAAGAGGAAATTCGCTCGGCACACCCTGTTTCAACGCAGACCATCGACATCTTTTCCTTTGTCGACGCCGATCAGATCCCCCTGCAAAACATCGACACGCCGTATTACCTGGCGCCCGACAAGCGCGGCGGCAAGGTTTACGCACTGTTGCGCGAAACATTGAGCAAAACCAACAAGGTCGCCCTCGCCCGCGTGGTGCTGCATACCCGGCAGTATCTGGCGGCGTTGATGCCGCTGGAGTCGGCGCTGGTGCTGGTGAAGCTGCGCTGGCCACAGGAAGTTCGCGGCCTGGATGAGCTGGATTTAGGCACTGAAGTGACCAAGCCACAGTTGGCCAAGGGTGAACTGGACATGGCCAAACGTCTGGTGCAGGACATGAGCGGCGACTGGAAACCCGAAGATTACAACGACGAGTTTGAAGACAAGATTATGGCGCTGGTGGAGAAAAAGGCCCATGAAGGCAAGATCGAGGATGTCGAAACGGTGGGTGGCGAGGAAGAGCGCAAATCGGCTGATGTCATCGATTTGACCGAACTGCTCAAACGCAGCCTGGGCGGGAAAGCGGCGGCGAAGCCAAAGGCCAAGGCGGCTCCGGCGAAGAGAACGAAGAAAGCGTCAGGTAGCTGACAGCTTGTCTGTGCAAAAGTGATGTTCAATGTAGGTGCTGCGGCACGCTGCGATCTGTTGATTCTGATCTTAACAACAGATCAAAAGATCGCAGCCTCGTTTCACTCGTCAGCTCCTACAGATGCCTTGAACGATCCTGTAGGAGCTGCGGCACGCTGCGATCTTTTGATCATGATCTTCACATCAGGTCGAGGAATCAGATAAGAATGAAGATCGCCAGCAAGCTACCGAAAATCGCCCACTTTTCCATGTAGTACAGCTTGCGATTGCGCTTTTTCAGCTCTTTGCCACGCAGACGAATTTTGTAGATCTTGGTAAACAAGCGGTTAATGCCGCCGGTACGGTCCCCGGCATCGTTCGGCGCACCAGCCGCTGACATCACGGTGCGGCTGAACCAGGCGTTAAACGCCGCCGCCCAGCGGTACTTCATCGGACGTTCAATATCGCAGAAAAGGATGATCCGGTTCTTGTCGGTGGTGTTTTCCGCGTAATGGATAAACGTCTCGTCAAACATCACCGCTTCACCGTCGCGCCAGTGATAGTTCTCACCGTCGACATTGATGTAGCAGCCTTCATCGTTCGGCGTTTCCAGACCCAGGTGATACCGGTAGGAACCGGCGTATGGGTCACGGTGACGAACCAGTTTCGAACCCGGCGGCAATTCGGCGAACATCGCCGCTTTGATCGAGCCGATGCTTTGCACCAGTTCAGTGGTGCGCGGGCACAGTTTCATCGCCGACGGATGGCTGTCGCCGTACCACTTCAGGTAGAAGCGCTTCCAACCCGTTTTAAAAAACGAATTGAAACCGACATCGTCGTATTGGTTGGAGCGTTTGATCTCCCCGGCACGCAACAAATTCTGGCCTTCTTCGCGGATCTCCTGCCAATGTGCCTGCAACGGGCTCAAATCAGGAAAGTCAGCCGGGTCGAGGTAAGGTTTGTTCGGCTTTTTCGAGAACAGGTACAGAAAGCAGTTGATCGGCGCCAGAAACGTCGAGTGATCGCTCAATTGCCGGCCGAGTTTGTGGCGCACACGGCCACGAAGATGAACGTATGCAATGGAAATGACATAAATAGCAGCAATGATGAGTTTCACGGAAATCGTCACACGTCAGAAGTGAGCAAACTGCGCGCCTGATGGCCCAAGGCCTGGCGTCTTATGCAGAGGTCTGAATACAAATGGCACGTCCTTGAGCCCACGCGGTTGAAGGCGCTGGGTGATATGCATGGCATTTTAGCCACACTTTGTAACCGATAGTGAACCCTCATCTGTGAAAAACTGTCCCGTGTTTGCGCCAATCGGCGTCCGCGGCGTCTTCGCCCTATCGTTTAAAGAGCCAGACCAGTACAATCGCCGCCAAACTTTACGCGCCCCCCTTGGTTGATGACGGGAACCTCCCCGCTTCAGCGCACTTTGACTCGGGCCAAGCGCTCCAGCCGCACCCTCGCTACTCAGAATGCTTCGCAGGAAAAACTCTTGATCTCTACAGCTAACATCACGATGCAGTTCGGCGCCAAGCCGCTCTTCGAAAACGTTTCGGTCAAATTCGGCGCGGGTAACCGCTATGGCCTGATCGGCGCCAACGGTTGCGGCAAGTCGACCTTCATGAAAATCCTCGGTGGCGACCTCGATCCTTCCGCCGGCCAGGTCATGCTCGAGCCGAACGTGCGTCTGGGTAAATTGCGCCAGGATCAGTTCGCCTACGAAGAATTCACCGTGATCGATACCGTGATCATGGGCCACGAAGAGCTGTGGAAGGTCAAGGCCGAGCGCGATCGCATCTACTCGCTGCCGGAAATGTCTGAAGAAGACGGCATGGCCGTGGCCGAGTTGGAAACCGAATTCGCCGAGATGGACGGCTACACCGCCGAGTCGCGTGCCGGTGAACTGTTGCTGGGCCTGGGTATCGGCATCGAGCAACACTTTGGCCCGATGAGCGAAGTCTCGCCAGGCTGGAAACTGCGCGTGTTGCTGGCGCAGGCACTGTTTTCCGATCCGGAAGTGCTGTTGCTCGACGAACCGACCAACCACCTGGACATCAACACCATTCGCTGGCTGGAAAACATCCTGACCCAGCGTAACAGCCTGATGATCATCATCTCTCACGACCGTCACTTCCTGAACAGCGTGTGCACGCACATGGCTGACCTGGATTACGGCGAGCTGCGCCTGTTCCCGGGCAACTACGACGAGTACATGACCGTGGCGACCCAGTCCCGCGAGCAACTGCTGTCGGATAACGCCAAGAAGAAGGCGCAGATTTCCGAACTGCAATCGTTCGTCAGCCGCTTCTCGGCCAACGCCTCGAAAGCCAAGCAGGCCACTTCGCGTGCCAAGGCGATCGACAAGATTCAGTTGGCCGAGGTCAAGCCTTCGAGCCGCGTCAGCCCGTTCATCCGCTTCGATCAGAACAAGAAGCTGCACCGTCAGGCTGTCATGGTTGAAAAGATGGCCAAAGGTTTCGACGGCAAGCCGTTGTTCAAGGATTTCAGCTTCCAGGTTGAAGCCGGCGAGCGCGTAGCGATCATCGGCCCGAACGGTATCGGCAAGACCACCCTGCTGCGCACCCTGGTCAACGAACTGACCCCGGATGCCGGTAGCGTCAAGTGGACCGACGCCGCCGAACTGGGCTACTACGCTCAGGATCACGCGCACGACTTCGAAGACGATGTCACCCTGTTCGACTGGATGGGTCAGTGGACCCAGGGCGAGCAGATGATTCGCGGCACTTTGGGCCGCATGCTGTTCTCCAACGACGAGATCCTCAAGTCGGTCAAAGTGATTTCCGGTGGTGAGCAAGGTCGCATGCTGTTCGGCAAGCTGATCCTGCAAAAGCCGAACGTGCTGATCATGGACGAACCGACCAACCACTTGGACATGGAATCGATCGAGGCGCTGAACCTGGCGCTGGAAAACTACCCGGGCACGCTGATCTTCGTCAGCCACGACCGTGAGTTCGTATCGTCCCTGGCCACGCGCATCATCGAGCTGAGCCCGGATGGCGTGACTGACTTCAGCGGCACCTACGATGACTACCTGCGTAGCCAGGGCGTCGTGTTCTAAAACGCTGCTGCAATCTGAAAAGCCCTGTCCATGTGACGGGGCTTTTTGGTTTTGAAGATCAACAGATCGCAGCCTTCGGCAGCTCCTACATGGGGCCTACTGTCGGAGCTGCCGAAGGCTGCGATCTTTTGATCGTTAGCCTGCTTTCTTTTATCCAACACCCAAGCCATGATGCGAACTCTCCCACCGCCGCCCGCGAACGAGTCCTCATGTCTGCGCAGCAACTGCCACCGCAAAGCTCCATGGCGATCACCCTGCAGATCGTCTCCATCGTTTTCTACACCTTTATTGCCTTCCTCTGCATCGGTTTACCGATCGCGGTGTTGCCGGGTTATGTGCACGAGCAATTGGGCTTCAGCGCGATCATCGCCGGGCTGGTGATCGGCTCGCAGTACCTCGCCACCCTGCTCAGTCGGCCGATGGCCGGGCGCATGTCGGACACCATTGGCACCAAACGGGCGATCATTTATGGCTTATGGGGCATTGTGCTCAGTGGCGCGCTGACGCTGGTATCGACGTTGCTGCAAAGCTTGCCGCTGACCAGCTTGCTGATATTGATTGCCGGACGCTTGTTGCTCGGTATCGCCCAAGGCTTGATCGGGGTCGGCACGATCAGTTGGTGCATGGGCCAGGTTGGTGTCGAACACACTGCGAAGTCGATTGGCTGGAACGGCATCGCCTCTTACGGGGCGATTGCCATCGGCGCACCGCTGGGTGTGGTGATGGTGGCCGACTACGGTTTCACCAGCCTCGGTATTGCGCTGTCGGTACTGGCGGCGGGCGCGCTGCTGCTGATTCGCAACAAACCGTCGGTGCCGGTGATTCGCGGCGAACGGCTGCCGTTTTGGGCAGTGTTCGGCAGGATCGCACCGTTTGGCGCCAGTCTGACCCTGGCCTCGATCGGTTACGGCACGCTGACCACCTTCATCACCCTCTATTACCTCAACCGCGGCTGGAGCGGTGCGGCTTACTGCCTGACCGTGTTTGGCGTGTGCTTCATCCTGTCGCGACTGCTGTTCATTTCCGCGATCAGCCGCTTTGGTGGTTTCCGCTCGGCGATCGCCTGCATGAGCATCGAAACGGTCGGATTGGTGATGCTGTGGCTGGCGCCGTCCACGGCGTTCGCCCTGATCGGTGCGGGGATGGCCGGGTTTGGCCTGTCGCTGGTGTATCCGGCGTTGGGGGTCGAGGCGATCAAGCAGGTGCCGAGTTCCAGCCGTGGCTCGGGACTGGGAGCGTATGCGGTGTTCTTCGATTTGGCGCTGGCGATTGCCGGGCCGCTGATGGGCGCGGTGGCGCTGAACCTGGGGTATTCGTGGATCTTCTTCAGTGCGGCTTTGTTGTCAGTGATCGGGCTGGGGCTGACGTTGCTGCTGATGCGTCGGGCCACGAACTGAAAAGCAAAGTCAAAAGATCGCAGCCTTCGGCAGCTCCTACATGGGCATAGCGCAGATCATGTAGGAGCTGCCGAAGGCTGCGATCTTTTGATCTATTGATCGGCAGTCTGCATGCCGGCGCGTGTCGCTTGGCCCAGCGCATGGGAGAAGAAGCGTCCAGCCTCGGAGATGAGGTTGCGGTGGATGTCTTCGCGGTCGACACCGTCAGCGTCGGTACACAGCGCCGGCATGGCGCGGATCTGCTCTTCATTGCACGGCGCCATGAACACAAAGTGCCCTGCCCCGGCCAGCAATTTGAAGTCCGGCGCGGTCGGCAGTTTGCGCGCCAGCGCAGCGGCGTTTTTGTCGAACGCGACGAGTTTGTCGCCATCGCCACTGTAGAGCAGCACTGGCACATGCACGTCGGCCAGGGTGTGGCGGCCGAACTTCAGGCTCAGCGGCGCCATCAGCAGCAACGCATGGACGCGCGGATCGGCCACCGGTTGCAAATCGTCGCGATCAACGATGAGTTCGCCCTGGGTGTTGCAGGCGTCACGGTCATCCGGGCGTTCCTGGCAATAACGCCGCAGACGATCCAGGTCCGGCTGCGCGCCGGACAGAATCAACGCGGTCTCGCCGCCCGCGGAATAACCGATCACGCCGACCTGTTCGGGGTTGACGTACGGCGCCAGCATGCGGTCGCCAAGGGTTGCGGTGATGGCTTCGGAAATCTGGATCGGCCGCCCGTACAGATTGCTCAAGGTGCCGAGCCGACTGTGATCCTTGGAATTGTCACCGGGATGAATCACCGCGACCACGACGAAGCCTTTGCGGGCCAGCGATGTGGCGAGGTCGTGCAAGGCCAGTGGTGTGCCGGTGTTGCCGTGCGAGAGCATCAGCATCGGAAAGCGGCCGATCGCGACCTTGGTGTCCTCGCCGGCCTCGACGGAATAGCCTTCGAGCAGGCTCATGTGCTCGCGATCGCTTGAGGGATAGAACGCGATGGCCCGCATCGGCTGCAGGTCCAGCGGATCGAGGAACGTCATCTCGTGGTAGCCGACGCTCCAGACAGGATGTCGCCCCGGCGCAGCTTGCACTGAATTCAGGCTGCCGATCAGGCAAATCAGTAACGTTGCACAAAGACGCATCATCGGATGCCCCACCCTGTTGTTACTCAATCGAAAGATCCATTGCGTTGCGGGCCAGAAACGCCGGGGATTCGGCGCTGCGGTACGACAATGCATTCAGACGCTGATCGTTTGACTGCATAACCCGGGCCAGATTATGTAACAGTCAGAAACAAAAAACTCCGTATTCGGCCCTTGCAGAACCAGAATACAGAGTTTTTTGGGTATTACCTGAACCTCAGCTGTTCTTTACGCAAGCCTTACGCGGCGGCGAACAATTGCTCGCTGATCTTCGCCTGAGCAGCGGTCATGGCGTTGTTACGGACTTCGTCGCCGTACGCTAGGCCTTCGGCACGGACGATTTCAATGTCGGTGATGCCGAGGAAGCCCAGAACCAGCTTCAAGTATTCTTCGTGGGCGATGCCGCTGGCCTGACCGGCGTGGATGCCGCCAGCCGTGGACACGATCACCACTTTTTTGCCGCCGCACAGGCCTTCTGGGCCGGCTTCGGTGTAACGGAAGGTTTGACCGGCGACGGCAACGCGATCGATCCACGCCTTGAGTTGGGTCGGCACAGTGAAGTTGTACATCGGTGCGGCGATGACGACGGCGTCGGCAGCGATGAACTCGGCCAGGGTCGAAGCACTCAGTTCGGCTTCGTGCTGCTGCGCGGCGTTGCGCAGTTCGGCAGTGGTGCCGGCCGCCACCAGAGTGGTCGACGAGAAGTGGCTGATGGCGTCGGCTGCCAGGTCGCGGTAAGTCACGACAGCGCTTGGCTCGGCGACTTGCCAGGCTTTGACGACTTCGCTGCTCAACTGACGGGAAGCCGAGTTGTCGCCCAGAATGCTCGAATCGATATGCAGCAGTTTCATGTGGAATCTCCTGGAATGAATCGCCGGTGGCGACGGAATGGAGACAATCCTACGCAAGAAACCAATGGATGATTAGCCGCCTGAAATGCGATAGTTTGTCCCATTGATAGAACAGTTGGATTTCAGCCATGCAAGACCTCAACGTTTTGTTAGAGTTACCAATATCCTGGAAAATTGTCAGAATCCAGTACAGGCCGCCCACCCGTTCTAGGTGCCTGTAACCTATGGGAAATATCCTTTCCTCGTCTTCAGATTATTGATGACCAGCAAGATCATAGGGCGTTACGTTTCAAACCTATAAGAACATCATTCAATCTCTTGATTGGGAGTGGGCAGAGTTGCTTTCACTCCTGACATCTGTCGATGAACAGACCAATAGGTTTTTGGCTACCTCCGAGATGTCGCCCGCTTTCTATGTGTAGATAGCAGCCCTTGGCGAGGAAAGCGTCAATGAGTGATGTCTTTAGGTTTGAGCTAGGCTACGAAAATAGGATTTTCAGCCCCTAACCTCAAACAAGGATCGTCTCTCTTGCGTATCAGTCGAGTAGTCATCCAAAACCTCCGCTCTCTCCAAAGTGTCGATGTGTTGCTGACCGATGCGACAACGCTAGTAATCGGGGAGAACAACACTGGAAAATCGGCATTCATTCACGCTCTGCGGCTGTGTTTGGACGTAGGCCTTTCCTCCAGTTACAGGGCGCTCTTGAAAGATGATATCCATTCCTCAATCATCCAATCGTTCCCCTTCCAGGTCTTTGTAGGCATAGAGTTCTCAGGATTCGAGGGGAATGAAAACGAAGAGGCTCTTCTTCACGGAACGCAGATCGGGCCGGATCGGGCGAGAATTTTTTACCGTTTCCGTCCCAAGAAAAAATTTCGTGAGCTTCATTCCATTGGACATCTGACTAACGCACTCACATTGGAAGATTTCGGTTGGGAGCTGTTTGGAGGAGGAAATTCGGCTGTAGACCTGACAGCGATTAGTTGGAATGTCGAAAACGCAGATTTCGGAGCAACCCCTGTGGGTCTCCAATACCTTCAGTCTTACCTCGTGGTCTTCTTACCAGCACTACGAGACGTCGAAGCCGAATTACAGCAGAACCGAAGATCCTTGCTTACTCGTCTGATTGAATCATGCGGAATATCAGATGCGGAACAACAAGCACTCATAAACGCTGTGATGGCAGCCAATGCTCAAATCGAAGCATCTCCAACTATCCAAGCCGTCGCTGAAGCTATCGATAATTCCCTAAAAAGCATCACAGGCCCTGCATTCAGCCTCGATGTCGACCTAGGTCTTTCCTCTCCAACGTTCCAAGCGATCGTCCGTAATCTGATCGTTCTACTTTCGAGCAGTACATTTTCTCAGTTTGAGCCACGCAGAAACGGGCTTGGACTGAACAACATCCTCTACATAGCGATATTGATCGAACACTTCCGAAAACGAGCAGCGGGAGGAAAGTCGTCTGGCGAGCTTATTCTCATTGAAGAGCCAGAAGCCCATCTCCATCCGCAAATGCAAGCAACCTTGGTTGAAGCCTTGCGTGAGTTGCCTTTTCAGGTAATAGCGACGACACACAGCACACAAGTGACCTCAAAAGCGCCCCTCTCCTCACTGGTGATGTTCACGCACAAGCCAGGATTGCCGCCTTACGTCGGTACTGTCAGATCCATTCCGGCACTGACACCATACGATCAGCTCGATCTAGAACGGTACCTCGACTCAACCAAATCAAACTTACTGTTCGCCCGGCGCGTTATGCTCGTGGAAGGAGCCGCAGAGTTGCTGTTGTTGCCACCACTCATCAAACAAGTGCTGAAGATAGATTTAGAACGTGAGGGTATAACGCTTGTCGCCATTCACGGAGTGCATTTCGGCGCTTTCGCGCGGCTGTTCTCAGTCGGCGGTCTCCCGAAGCGTTGCGCAATTGTCGCTGATGCTGATTTAGTGCCGGAGCTTCTATTCCCGGGAGACGACCCAGTTATAAATATCCACCTCTCTGCTCTACATGGTCCCTACGTCCATTCCTTTGCAGGCGCAACCACATTCGAACGCGAGATCACCCTTCCCGGAAATTTAGAGATGCTCGCCGAAACGATTCGAGATCTTGGCGCACCTCAGGCTTTGGGAGCGATCGAAGGCCAAATTCTGGTTGGTGGACCGATTCCAGATGCACTGAAAGCGCAAATCCTTCGAACAGCGAAAAGATTTGGAAAGGCGAGATTTGCGCAGACCGCTGCCCGCCATGCTCACCTAGCTGGTGAGTTGCCTGCATACGTTATTCGAGCAGTAGAATGGTTACGTGAAATATGAGCCACCTCACAGTAGAACAATTCGCTGCCATCAAACATCCTGGAAATCTTCTTCTGACTGCTTGCCCTGGGAGCGGGAAGACCAGAACGTTGATCGCAAAGCTGGTCACCGAGGTGGAGGACGTTCGCGACTCTCCACGGGCGTTGTGTTGCATCACATATACCAACTCAGCCGTTCAGGAAATCGAGCGTAGGGCCCGAGAGCAGTTGTTGGCTGGCGACGATCGTTTTTTCAGTATTTCAACGATCCATTCATTTTGTCTAAACGAAATTGTTCGCCCATACGGCTGGTTGATGCCTGGATTCAAGGGCACGGCGAAAATTTTAACCCGCGAGAATGAAGATTTTGAATCGATTTGCCGTTATGCAGTTGCCCAGGCAGGGGGTGCCGGCGTTACGCGCGAGGATTATGACGCCTTTGAAAGTATCGGAGTCGACGCAGACGGCCAGCTGATAGGGATGGCTGCGGAGAATCGCACCGTAAAAGCGGCAGCACCGCATTTTTGGGCGAGGTGTACTGAGCTGGGTTACACGGATTTCGGCAGTATTATCTATGTGGCGTACCAGCTACTACGAGATAAACCACAGATTGCAAAATCTCTAGGCGCTCGATACAAGTGGTTTTTAGTTGACGAATTCCAAGATACGACATCGCTGCAAATAGAAATTTTAAAACTACTCCATGCTTCTGGGCGTTCGTCTTTCTTCTGCGTGGGGGATATTGCTCAATCAATCTTCGCGTTTGCGGGTGCCCGTCCCGAACTCGTCCAGCCATTCGGGGAGCATATTGGGGCAGAGACACGCTTGTCGCTTTCTGAGAATTTCCGCTCTAGCCAACGCATCGTTTCCCACGCAGAGAAGCTTTTTCCTCGTTTTCCACCCATGGTGGCATCAGGACCTAATAAAGATTTCGCGTTGATGCCTGATTTGGTTCGAGGCGGCAGTGTTTTCGACGCAATAACGAAAGTGTTTTTACCGCGCGCTGCTGCGGCAGGAATCGCCATAGGTGACTGCACTGTACTAGCGAAGGACTGGAACTCCCTCTATAACCTTGGACGCCTATTAAGGGCTGCGCATATCCCGATCGTTGGACCAGGAGCTAGGCCATACCGACGTTCGCGGCTCTTCGCTCACATTGCTGAACAGCTCTGTTTTGCGTTGACAAGCACCTCCGGTAAAGGCTCTCGTCAGCTAGAGCGCGCACTGTTTCATACGGTGCAGGATCTCACAGGATACGGGACAGATGTATTTTCCCATGGCGGCCGAGTGGTACTTATAAGATTGCTGCGGGAAGCTTACCGTCTTTCTCAGGTATCAAATGGCGCAATTGCATGGCTTGATCAAATGTCGATTCGCACCGGCGAAATACTCCGAGATTCGGAGTTTGTAAGCGATCAGCAGGCAAAGATGCTTTATGCGTCAGTACAGGAAATGAAGGCCGACATGCAAAAGCAGAACGCCGATCTGAGCGCTTTAACTATCGACGATTTGGGGATATTCGCTGATTCAAGCAACGCATTACACCTATCCACGATTCACTACGCTAAGGGACGGGAGTACGAGGCCGTAGCGATAATCGGAATGAAGAAAGGGACGTTTCCTCACTTTAAAGCGACTGACATCGAGGCAGAAAAACGTCAGTTTTATGTAGGTGTGACGAGAGCGAAGAAATTTCTGATGTACGTGTGTGAGACGGATAGGTTTAACAACCCACCAAGCCCGTTCCTAGGGTCGATGGGTGTACAAATGTTACCTTAAGCGAACAGCACCAGCGTGTTCATGTGAGAAACTTGAATAATTACCAATTCAACGCTGGCCTGCTCCCGCAGAATTACGCCAGGGTTAGGCGCTTTTCTGGGCGTACATTGCCCGCTCCACATCTATCGCTCGCCAAGCGTAGGTCTGTCCGTCACGATCAAGCCAACGAGCCGTTTCGCCCTGCTCATTTAGCGAAGAAGCAGTCCCTTGAAGCTGCTCGCAATACTTCTGGTACAGAGAATAATTGCCCTTGGCACCACTGATGTATCCGCCGCTCAACGCAAACCCCAAGCTCGGATTGTTTTCAACGATCACGGAATCGATCACGCCGCATTTGTCTGGCGCGATGAACGCCGCGAGCTTCGATGCAAACGCGAATTGGAGCTGAGGTAGCGCACAAAGCGTTTTGACTCCCTTTCCGAACTGTCCCGCATCAATCTCGTCAACTGCGCAGCGTATGACGGCCACTGCCTCACCAGGTTGAAAATCTACCAGTCCACGAATCTTTTGACGTCGCCCTTTACGGACGTAATCACGACCATCAACTGCCAAAGTGGTTTTTGCTAACGCACGGTTCGCCTTTACAATACCTGCGGCTCCGCTGTAGTGACCCCAGTAAAGCACGCTGAGGTAGCCCAAAAGAGCTTTCTCATCCTGCTTAGAACGGAGAAGCGTGCGATGGTACTCATCGAGTTTCATGGTTGTGGGAAAGCTAACAAAAGCTCTTGTCCCTTCTTCCATCGCGAGACCTACGCATGGGTATGCGTAGCTGTCTCGACCACGTTTAAAATCCATAACGAGCACCAGACAAATCAAATCGCCATTATCGGACAGCCGCGTGTGGTTTCACAACTGATCCGACATAAAATCCGGATGGAGATTCATCACTAATCAATCAAGCGTACCAGGCTTTAATGAAAACATATTTATGCATGCAGCTTTCACACGAACTCGGTACTCATCCTCACCAATTCCCCCTCTTTCCATTTCTAGCCTAGCGTCCTCCATATATTTATAAGCAGCGCTGACTGATTCAAAAAAAAGCGCGGATTTCACAGACTTACCCATCTGTGCAATTTCTTTAAACGCGAGATGAATATAAGGATCCAAAGATTCAAGTAACTTATGCCCCGTCCATTGCTGAACCTGCTGTTTGAGCGTCATGGGATCTATTAATGCTCTTTTGAAAGCATCTTGATTCTCATAATCATATCTCATTATTAGCATCTTTAGTTTTTCGGTAATAAACCGGTGGCGGAACAAATGAGCATGGGCTTGACCGGTGATACCTGCCTTAGTTTTGATATCGTTGATATCATTCTTGAGTGTATCAACGCTAATCGGCGCACCCGTATATTGATTAATGAAAAGAAAACCATGATCAAACCCAACACCTAAATTTCCCGTGACGATATTTCGTCTAGTCGTGTCAATGTAGTCAATCCACTGAGAGACTATTACCTTGGGAACCGGCACAAGACGTGTGTGGTTGTCTCCCCTTTTTAGCGTCCCAACCCTAATCGACACCTCCGTATCGCCCTTCCTATAGGCCTCCACGATATCAGGCACCAACATACAAGATGCCTCGTCAATTCTTGCACCAGTGTGCTCAAGCACAGATAAGAGCGTGGAGTACCGGCGACTAAGACTGCGAGTGAATTTTGGAAGTATGCTCTTCAGCGCTTTGATATCGTCATCACTTACTGGATATCTAGCTTTGTGAGTAGCTGATGAAGGGTCTGGAAAACAGGGATGATACCAAGAAATTCCAAATCCCCGATTACGAATAATTTCATGGTCGCCCGGCTCAATGCGAAAACCTTTGATTATTCCATTTTTTCCGACCAACATTTCATATCCAAAATGCTCCCCTACGAACGCCAAGAAGTCCAATGCGCGAGATCCAATAGCCCTTATGGTTTCGTTATTTCTTCGAATTGAACCTTTTTCATTTCGAGCAACGCCTAACGACAGTATAAATTGCTCAAAGCGAGTATTTGTGATTTCTAAAAAACTGATACGATTGTAAAATACATATCTAACCAACTCACTCAGAGCAAAAGCATACTGACTGGCCGATCCTCCTTTATTTCGCATTGAGAGTGCTTTACTCATCAGGCCATGTACAAAATAAGCATTCGCCTCGTAACACAGCGTGCCATCGGGAAAGTGCATGCAAGGTAGGCCGCTTGCATCTTTTACTAATAATGTGGCGTCTATATAGACACCTGTAGCAATGCGCGTGCCTTTTGGAAGATTACTATGGAGCTTTGCCCATTTTCTCATCATCTTTACTCCGACCGTACAGAACAAGCATATCAATATCCTTAGATTCTTTTTCCCAATAGTGTCGGCGACTCACGATGCTTTCATTCAGCGCAAGGTCCTTAGCTAGTACTTTTAACTTGCTGATCACTACAACCAACTGCTGATAACATGTATTCTGCTCTTGAATTTGCAACTTCAGTTCATTGATTTGAGCCACGTAGTTTCTTCTCGAACTAATTTTACGCGAGGATTCCTTTTTTTTAGTGCCTTCTATCGCGGACCTGGCTCTGGCACGGAGAGCATTTACGCCATGAAACCCCACTCCCACTGTCGTAGACATCAGTTTTTTAAACGTATTTAGCGAGCAGCCATAAATCTCAAGCTCCGAGCAAGTGAACTCTGCGAGGCTTCTTTGAGTGGCTAACATTAACGTCCATTTGGGATCCTCCAAATAGCTGCCGGGCTTATCGATTATTTCATAAAGCAAAGTTACTACGTTGGCGGCACTTTGCCTGGACGCGCCTTTCACAAGCCCTCCTCCCCTATCCTGATAACAATTTTATAGGTGTCGATCGTTTCTCCTTGTGCATTTGTATATGAAAAGAAATCTGGCCGAAGATCGATAACTTTCGTTTCAATAAGCTGCAAAGCATTTCGGTACAGAAAAGACTGCGCCTCAATATCTGCATCACTTAAGCTGAGAGTGACTATTCCTTCAGAAGCCAAGCCCTGATAATCTTCTTTTATTTCATTCAACGTCTTAAGTGTGATGTTCTCCACGCTGAATTTTTTTAATAGATGAGCTTTTACTAATCCTAGGTTTTCAATATCATGTCGATCACTAACAATGAAATTTGTGATAACTTCTGCCTTTGCCGAACGAATGATTACCCCTGACATTGGCTCCGTAAGATAATCGAATATATGGCGAGGATCTGAATGCCCCGAGAGCAATTGTAGATTTTCTAGGCTAGCAGAAGCGGAACCATAAAAAAACGCCAACAGTGAAAACCTGCGCAACTGGTGTTGCCGGATATAGTATCTTGACGGAACACCATTCAAATTGATGACAGGGGTTTGAACGTAATCGCAAAGCGTATCAAGACAACGATTGTAACTGATCGGGATTAGAGGACGCGCTTCCAGAGATCTCGCGATTGACAAAATTAGCGGACCATCTTCGCCAATTACGCCAAGTTTCTCACAGCCATCACGAAACTCAATAAACTGCCAGATTATCTTGGCCATTGCCAAGGTAATACCGGCAGTGTTGCTTTCTCTCTCTTCTCGCGTGCCAGTTTTCGCAACTTTATAGTAGAGGCAATAACTTACATTCGCGTTTTCAGGCAGATAAGGATTCTTGAAAGGTAATAGGCATGTTTCTTTCTCAAGGAGCATGATTTCGGACTGTCTCCTTGCAGCTAAGCTTCCGATAATCACGAGCATTGCACCAACGAGAGTGTGATAGCACTCATTCAAACCTTTACCACTCCTTAATTGCGCATAAAGCTCTGGATTATTGCGGAGCTGCCTTATCGACCAGGTTGTCACACCCAACTGACGAAGCTCAGGAGTAATAAATCGAGTCGTGGCCTCTCCAATCTGATCCATTTTCATATACTGACGAAATATGAGACGTTGCCCCCACCCTAAGACATCTAGCATGCATTTGAAAATTGGTTGAGCGTATTGGAAAAAAAAATCAAAGGAGTCGCCCAGCAAATCAAGAGTGACGGACTCAGGGAGTGTAACAAATCTTCCGCGGCTCTTTTGCACAACTTGCGCATACAAATTTTTTGCGTTTATGCCATTAACTTTAGTTGCTGCAATCACACCATCGCAGTAATTAGCATCTACAATTGCTATTTTTTTAATCATCCTGACATAGGCCCGAAAAGTAGTTATTTCAATTCCCCTAGCTGTCGGCGCTGTTACTGGAATGGCCGGATATTCCCGGAGAAAATACGCAGAGGAACAGAGTTCTACAGGCGGAGTAACGACAAGATTTGCGCCATGCAAAGTATCCTTATACTCCAACGATACGAAATATTTGCTGTTGAAACGTATGGAGTCATATACCTTGACGTACCAACCCTGCTTGATCATAAGTGTTCGTGCGCAGACCACTTCAAAATCATTAAGATCAGTTATTCTTTCTGCCATCGGTGGGACATTATGGATGCCCTCCCAAATAACGGCTGCATTCATAAAATCTTCTTCGGTAAGACTGCTAAACTGCTTTCTTAACCAGTTCGCTAGCCGATTAGGGTAGTCATATAGATAAGTTGAAATCGGCGGCGAAGTGTTCTTTATCAAATAACTTTTGATGTTATCTGTGGTGACTTGGCTGAGTCCAAACTCTCCGATATTGAATATTTCGTCATTCATGAGCAGCCAATCAAAAAATTGCAAGACCAGCATTACTTGCTGAACTTCATATGTGGGTTTCTTCCGAGTTCCACCGTTGTACCTTGGATGCACTTGGACACAGATGAAAGTTTTAATCCACTTAAGAAGTTTGTGGTTTACGCAATCGGTCAACAGTGATCCGTTAGAAAGACTCACATTGAAATCAATTATTTTTCGATAGTCAGTACCCCTATGGGCGCCAAAATTACACGGCCAAATATTATCCAGGAAATTTGCGCCATCTTCGATCCACGGAGGAGTGTCAATGCTTGCCTCCCCAGTAATACCCATATTTATAATTTTTCGTATAGCTAATCGACGCTCCCCTAATGGAAGTACCTTCGTCTGCTCAAGAAGCACTTTAAGCTGCTCGACATCTACTTCAAAATTGGCGTTATTGGGTCCATCTTTGTTCATGAACGATTCACTCCTAATGGCGTAAGTTACCCGACTCGTTATTTACGCTCACCATGAAAAGATCTGGCTCACTGAGAAAGAAAGGCCTCAAATTTCGAACCTAACTGATGGGAATACTTCGCCTCCCGAAAAATTTTGCTCGCCTCATCTGAAATACCATCTATTTTTCCCTCACTACTTAACCCTATCGATATATCTATAAACTTAGCGGTTTGATACCATGTCTCTGCGTCTTCAGTAATAGTCAACCCTCCAGCCCTGAGCTTATCAACGACATGACTCATTGTTATTAGTACCGTGCAAACCTCAGTGGAGATTGGGACGATGATTTTCTCTGTCGATTCTTGTTGTGTTTCAAAACTATCTGGCAACCCATAAGTTCCGACCCGGAGGAATTTTGGCAACGGTTTGAGTCCGTGATTTTTGAAAAAAACATCAGCTTCCTCCATACTCGAAAGGCTCAAAGCCTCAAGCATGCAATCTCTACCGCGTACCGCCTCGAAGGTTAATGCCGTTTGATAGATGCGCACCCATCGATGCATAAAAAACATCCTTATCTGTTCTGGAAGATACTGCTTCAGCAAATCTTTTTTGTATTTTGCATGCCCTAATGCAGCGGACATCATATGAACCCTACCAGTAAGAAGGTACACTTTAAGCGCTCCAGTTTTACGCACACTTGAGAGGGTTATCCTTTTGATCATGGATGTATCCTGATGATTTTCAGAAAACTCCTTCATCAAATTTTTATAAAACTTCGATGATCGATAAATCAAAGAGTTGATTGGGGCTATCAATTGAACGCGAGCAGGCTCACTGACGCGATCCGCCGCAATTAAGAGATACCTGTAGTCATCATTGTCCTTAGCTTGCATGTATTCTCTTGCTTGCTTCGTCAACATAAGTATTTCTTGAAAAAGCTGTTGCGCAAATGGTGTGAGCACTATCGCCTGCTCTCTGCGCGCTCTTCCTTTAACGCTAACTGCCCTTCTTCCGTTATCTTGCAGTCCATATAGGTTTCCTTCCTTATCGTATAACTTGAAGTTGAGAAGCCATGACGGAGTGATCTCAAGATGTTCACTGACAAGCAGGTAATAAAATGGCAGCAATGTGGAAGCCGTTAAAAGAGCCATTTCCTTGGGTAATCCACGGTGATCACCATATAACGCGTAACGAGATTTTCCATCTAACACGTAGTAGTTATTAACCTGCCAAGTAGCACAGCGATTTTCAAACACACAACGCTCCCTGCGCGTACTGGTGGCATTGGAGACTACACCACTAGCTGCTGCCGTAATTCTCCCCTGGTAAGCAGCAAGTATTTCAATACGAGTTGCACGACAAACACTAATAACATTGTCATAATCGCCAACGATATCTGCGAAAAGTTTCGTTGCCACTTTTTCGTCAGCTAACCAAAGTGGCATAGGCGTTAGCAATCTGACGTACTTATCTGGTAGCGCGGCTCTGAGGTTACCTTTTACTAAAACGTTTGCAGCTCGGCCTTTGCAGATGTCGTAAAGCGGCTCGGCGATGATTTCCCATGCTACGAAAAAATCCTTAATGACAACACACACTGTAGCCCACCACTTTTCGAAATTTCTTATGTCAGCCGACCTTTTATTTTTCGCCAAATATTCAATCAAATACATTCCACGCATCTCTTCGAAAAAATTGTTTACCTCAAGAGGAATTTGTAAAAGTGCATATGATTCATGTGTGGGCAAAACATCGCAAACGTGATCTAGAACGCTTAAAATAATCCTATTTTTTTGCGCGAACGTTTCAGATATTTTGGTTCTAGCGTATTTAGCTATTTTCTGATGATAAAAAACAGCCATGGGAGCGCCGAATACGTTATGAACTTTAATCAAATTGAGCTGATGAACTTTTCCGTCTGAAGATCGAACGGGCCACCCGCTGTAATATCTAATCAACCCCTCCGACCTCTCAGACTTATTGTATATAGCTATGCAGTTTTCATTTTCATGCTGAGAGTTGTTAATATGGAAGTACTTAGCTTTTAGCCCCATATATGGAAGCAAGTTACATATAGCCAACAGGTAAGATCTAATGCAGTTTGCGTTAGCATCCGTACAGGAAAGAAGAAACCCCTTAAATCCTCGTACAAGGTAATCGGAAAAGCCGTTTTCAATCTCAACTCCGATGATGGTTAGATACGCACAGTAAAGTCTGCATGAAACATTATACCTAGACTTAAAAGACTGATTTTTTCCATTCATAAGGGCTACAATACGAACGACAAAAACCTCATGTTTTTTTGCCAATGGAAAGTTTGTAATCCACCGAGTAGATATCATAGCGAACCCTTTTTTTAAAAGCGGCTGTATTTACAAATCATTGATTCTCGTTGAGAGCAATCTTTTGCTTGCAAATGAACTTCGAAGTATTCCTGAAGGAAAGAAAAAACCCTCTATTACGTCACGTATGAAAATCCAATTTAATTCGATGCAGTGAGGAGGCAAGCCTGCCTTCTGCGTTTGCAGCAAAGAAGCGCGCTTCAGGTCGCCGATAAACATTCCACTCCTAGCTGGAGATAGCTTGATTCTTCGCAAATCACGGCAAGTCGTCAGCCGACTCAACCCACTAATAATTGCCGATATTAGCGCGACATTAGTCTTAATCTCATAAGAATTTAGATTTTTTGCATACGGAACAATCAGGCTATGAATATAACTTGTTGATGGCTCTCCGAAACTACGATCTATTTCTATGAGATCAATAAAGAATTCTTCATTGTCACGACTAACAACTTTGTGTCCGCTATATCGCTCTAAAAGCTTTGTTGCAGGACCGGCTCGGGAATAGGCGCTTATACATACATCCATACTCATCTTCTGAACTTCTTTAAAACCATTAGCTTCAAGCAATCCTAGCTTTTCAAAAACAGCCCATACTTGCTGAAGTATTTCATAAGCAAAATGCTTAGAGATGTCCGTATCTGTCGCCATATACCCAACGAACGCTGCCATTAGCATAGTGTTCGGAAGATCCGACTCCGCCTGATCTATGACAGTGAAAAACGAATCGAATATATGTATAGCTTGGATACAGCGAACTTGGGCAATCTTATCACAATAAATTTTACCGATAAGTTCAGTGCAAAAATTTAAGTCCAGCTTTCGCATTGGGACACTCAGAATGTGTTCGTACGAGAGCATGCAACCTCCTCATCGTGTGCTCAATAGATGCACCTATGATTACCTTGTCTCACATCGAGTTAACGAACGTTTTTCACTTCTTCTACTTCAGGCACACTTTGCTTGTGTTAGAAGAGACCAACTTCTGAATGTCGTCAATATTTTTTTTCGAATCGACTTTTCCAACCACAAGAGCAATCAAAAACCTAAACCTCTTGAGATGTCAGCATCAAAAACATTTTTGATAATTGTTCTTTTATTATATATATCGCGTCTTCGCTCATCTCATGCCTGAGTGCAAATAACTTTATGTCCGTGCAGCAATTTTTTTCGCTTATACTAAAATTCAACCTAAAAAATGAGATTACTAGTTTTGTGCTCCTGAGCGATAATTTTGCATGGCGGGGGATGTGAATGAATGATTTATGATTAAGGTTAGAAGCTTTTTAGGCGACGAATGGTAGTAGAGCGCCTATTGAAAAGGCGGGTTTTTAGTCGACAAATTAGGCACTAGTGAGTCTCGTGCCCCCGTCAGACAAACTCGTTTGATTACTAACCGCGATAGCTTCTATCGCGAATTGCATCCAGGGGGCGGTGCGGTCAAGGCCTATGACATCGTGCACTCAGTCGTTAATTTGGGGACATGCGCACAATTTTTAAAAACAACCACTTTCTATAAGTGAGTCTGGCGTGAGCGCACAGGCTGTTACGTATATTGCGGACGTCGATAGGTGATATGCCTGACTTTTGTTTCATTCTTTTCGTGGGGCGCCCTACATTGGCCCCATCTTTTCTGGATTCGGAGCTTCCTGTGAAAAACGTTTTTGGTCTGAATGTAATATTTTCTGCGTTTACCTTACCGGTAGCCCGTACATCTTATGAGGATGAAGGCACCTTTAACCCATCGCCATCTGACGTCAGTCGTGCACGCATGCTACGCCGAACCATAAAAAGAACGGATCGTGACCTGGATGATCGCAAAGCAAACTGAGGGCTGATTGGCGAAAGCGCCAGGCTCTCTATGCATACGCCAAGCCCGCGGAGTACACCTCTTTACCGCGGACACATCTAGTACTGCTCCATACTCGTTAATGCTAATACCCGGCGTTGATGGAATTACGCTACGGGCTAAAGAGACGGTTCTCATTTCCCTGGTCAAGAGTCACCATTCCTGAGCTAGGCTGTCTGGCAATGAACTTTGCCCGCAACCTCTCATAAGCGCTCACAAATGGACGACACACCTCGTATTCCAACAGTTATTGATGAGTCGTCCGAGGACACCGTCACTAGGGAGTCACTATACGAACAGGCTTGGTCAACGCCGATGACCAAGATCGCGGAACGCTATGGAGTGTCCTCAAGCTACTTGGCGCGCGTTTTCACCCATCTGAATATTCCCCGCCCTGCTGTCGGCTACTGGGCGCAGGTAGCCGTTGGAAAGCGTAAAGCTAGTCCGCCTCTTCCGGAGGTCCAGCCAGGTGCTCTCATTGCCTGGAGTAGGAACGGCGCGCCTGAACAGATCTCACGGTCACTTCCAAAGGCTCCTTACAAAAACCGCGACAAATCGTCCACGCGCGTTGCGGTGCTTCCCCGGAGACATCCATTACTGGTGGGTATCGAAGAGCACTTCAAGAAAGCCCACGTAACCGATGAAGGCTATCTCCGCCCCTCCAAGCGATCTATGGCAGATCTGTTAGTCAGTAGCTCTGGCATAAGCCATGCGGTCGATTTTGCGAACCAGTTGTACTTGGCTCTCATGGGAAAGGGCTTCGCGGTTGCGCTTTCCGATCCAACCACGCATATGGGACGCGCTTCCGTAGATCACCGAGAGCAAGAATCTAAGAGGTACGTTCACCCTGCCCTATGGCGCCCACAGCGCCCGACCATCGTTTACATCGGGACTGTCGTCTTTGGCCTGTCCATCTATGAGATCAGCGAATACGTACACGTTAAACGGCCAGACAAAAAATACGTCCGGGTGACGGAGCTGCCGGTTACCAAACGACGGTCCGATTACCGAGATGGCTGGATGGCGAGTGCGGATATGCCGACTGGCAGGCTTTGCTTGCAGGTGTATTCGCCATACTACGGCGTGGACTGGATTCAACGCTGGACCGAGACCAAGCCTGGTGATCTGCTCATCAAAATTCCAAGCATCGTGAAGTCACTGAAAGCCGAAGCTCCCATTCTCGCCGGTAAGGTTGAGATCGAGCGAGTGCGGAGCGAACAGGAACGACATCTGCATGAGTTGCAGATGGAGGAATGGAGACGTAAGGAAGCTGAGAAGCGTCGGCTGAAGGCGATTCAGGACAGCCGAGATAGCCTTGAAGCGGTCATCCAGACCTGGGCGAAGGTAAACAGCATTCGTTCTTTCTTTGACGACATAGCGCGCAGCGCCGACCGTCTTGGGCCTGAACAGCGACAAAGCGTCTTAGATCGGTTGGATAAAGCGAAGGATCTGATCGGTGATTTGGACGCGCTCAAGCATTTTGAGGGTTGGAATCCACCGGAAACTTAAGTCGGACCGAGCTTTTCACACGCGCCTCCTGGCTAATCGGCGTAGACGAAATCTCAATCCGAAAGGCGATGGTCTTGCGGTCTATAGTCACTCTATAGTCACTCTATAATCGCCTATAAAACTAATTCGGACAGTTGTGCATCGGATGACTTCGACCGGTCCTTCCATATTAGCCGTCCAGCCAAAACACCTTAGCAAACGAAGCAAGCCATGCACCTCGCGGTATGATGGCTCCTCGCGAAATTCTGCTGCGGAGTTATTGATGAACCTGAGCGTTTTGTATGCGTTGGCCGCTGCCGCGTTATTTGGTGCCAGCACGCCGCTTGCCAAGTTGCTTGGTCTCAACATTCCTCCGGTATTACTCGCAGGCCTCCTTTACTTGGGCAGCGGTCTGGGTCTGACAGTTGTTCGTTTTGTGCGTGACCATGGCTGGAAACCGGCCGGCCTATCATCATCTGAATGGCCTTGGCTTCTCGGGGCAATCGCATTCGGGGGTGTGCTTGGGCCGATTGCACTCATGTTTGGATTAACCAGGACGTCCGGTGTAACAGCTTCTCTGATGCTCAACTTGGAAGCTGTGCTCACTGCTTTATTGGCTTGGGTCGTGTTTAAGGAAAACGCTGATCGGCGCATTGTGGTCGGAATGGTGGCCATCATTGCAGGTGGTGCGGTCTTGGCATGGCCACAGGAAACCACTCAAGCTCATGACTGGCTGGGGCCCATAGCGGTCTCGCTGGCCTGTTTGTGCTGGGCCATCGATAACAACCTGACGCGGAAGGTGTCGGCGTCAGATGCTCTTTTTGTGGCTGGCTTCAAAGGTTTGGTTTCGGGGCTGGTCAACTGTTCGTTAGCGCTACTGCTGGGAGCTTGTATTCCCGAATTGGCGGTGCTTGGCCCGACACTGGTTCTTGGTTTTCTCGGCTATGGCGTTAGCTTGGTGCTCTTCGTCCTTGCCCTAAGAGGCCTTGGATCCGCGCGTACAGGAGCATATTTTTCCACGGCACCATTCTTGGGTGCGGCCATAGCAATCTTGGTTCTGGGCGAACCCGTGTCGCTCTCGTTCTGGGCAGCAGCTGTGTTGATGGGGATCGGGGTGTGGCTCCACCTTACCGAAACGCACGCGCATGAGCATCAGCACGTGCCGATGACGCATTGGCATCGTCACATTCACGATGAGCACCATCAACATGAACATTCGTTTGACTGGAGTGGGACCGGAGCCCACAGCCATGTTCATGAACATGTGCAGATCCGGCATAGCCATCCACACTTTCCGGATATCCATCACAGGCACACCCATTAGATGAGTGGTGGAAGCATGCTGTGATTACAGCGAGCCTTGAGTGAAGTGGCTGCTGGCAGAATGAAAGTTTCGCTCCGCCCACCCTACCTCGCCGTAACCGCGCGCTACTGAAGTTCAGAATGCATTGGCAGCTGCCGGCCAGGGTCGGCATGCCAAGGTGAGACCTAGACTCCAGTGACCGGAGAAGGTCACACCACTCACATGATGCGTCTTAGCAGTGGAAAGTTAAGGCGGCGGCTGGCCATATGGTCAGCGGAGCCCCCCTAAACTATTGATGTCGCCGCAATACTCCGATTAGCTGTGTCAGCAGTTGAACGCTTCCGCCTCTTCATGGACGACTTCGAAGCCACCTTGCGAGTTGTATTTCAGAAAGGCGCGAAGATCGATCTGAGAGCCAGTATCACCTCTTAAGTCAAAAAAACCACGATTCGCAAAACGGCGGTACAGCAGGCTCTGTCCAGTCTTTTCCAAATAGGAATCCAGCTCCAATTTGCGAATAAACAACGCGTTGTTGCGGTAAGACCCTGATGAAAACGCAATGAGTGAACCTGATTCATCCAGCCATCCGCGCTGCTGGTCCCAGATAAGACCGAGTCCCTTAACAATATCTTGGCACGGCACATCCAAGCTGGGTTGGTCAGTCTCAGATGTAAACTCGTATTCCCATTCGTTCCCTCTGCTAAGCGTCACTGTGGTGCGCGCTAACCCATCAGAATGGGTGTTGGTAGTGCCTTCTTCTACCAACTGATCAAAAGCAGTGCCGTCCGGGTACTCCCCTATAAAGCTTCGATAACAGCTTGCTCGATCGGAAAATGCGCGATCGAGTCGATCGTAAGGTCTTTTTCCGAACACTTCTTCACTGGCAAGCACCGACGTGTAAAAGACATCAAAGCCGAAATGAGGAGTTGCCCATGCATCTTCCTCATCCGTTCTATCGTTAGCGCTTGCGCTACGATCCAGAGCTATCCACGTTACGCCATTCGCATCAGTACAAGATAAGCTCGCCTCGTGCGTTGCGAAGTCATCAGTCGTCACCCATTTCTTGGTGTCACCTTCTCGGGATGGAAACTCGTACTCGCGCCGGCGCAAGATACCGTCGGGATAGGTCTTGTCGACAATCACATCTCTCATGTCAGTTAAATCACGCTTACGCACCTCAACTGACCAGTAATGTTCGGGTCCCGGCACAGTGCCTTGATATGACGCACAAGGTGGAACGTGATCTGAAAGGACACCGAGCAACCTATGGAGTGAGATCCAGTAGTATTTTTTACCGAGTCGTTCGGCATAGGCTGCGCGCGCACGACCGGAACCGAATTCACTGTTCAGGGCCCGGTCATAGTTCAGTGCCCCGTCCATGTAGCCCGGAAATCCTAGCCGCAAGGTCTCGGTCATGATCCAGCAAGCGATGTTTTCCTTCGTTACCGAAGCAGCTTTGAGATCGAACCCTGAGACCTTGCCCTCAACCTGATACCGCCAAAAATCAGGTCCGATGTTAGAGCCCCAAAGCTTCATGTCCGAAGGAATGTGCTCCAGCTCAAGAAGTGGCTTGGCATCCTCCAGCGTTGGCCACGTCTCGATGGCTGGGCTTTTGCTTGGAAAGCGCCGCAGTCTCTCTTCTAATGGCTCGTCGATATTGTGATTTTTGAGTAACACGGCGAGCATCCGAATTGAATCTCGAATGATCACGTTAGTCCGATCATATCCGTGCGACGCCAGTAATCTGAGAGCAGGAATGAAGGCGGAACGCTGCTCACGCGCAATTAAGCAGGCGCTGTATATGGCTTCAGTCACGCTTTCAAGAATGTAATCATCGTCACACGCCAAGAAATTTCTGGCTAAGTCGGTTGCGAGAGGGGCATCGGCCACTATCAGACGTACTAAGCCTTTCGTTGCCCGGTCTCGAACTCGGCGGTCCGCGCAAGACGTCAGCCAGCCCAGTATAACGGTAGCTAAACGTCTGCTTTCAGATGGCCAACGCATGATGTCAGCGGTCAGAGAGGCATTCAGCAAGGACTTGACCGCTCCATTTTTGTCGTAAGACCTGAATGCTGCACGCGATAGGTAAACGTCCCTGTTCACCAAGGGCTGGCGAAGCAGGAAGTTGTCCAGCCATTGCTCTGCGTTGAGGCTGTGATTGGGCACCAAACTGACTTTTATGAAGACCTCATACAAATCCTCCCAAAGCCCAGGTACGTTCAGAGCCTCTAAGATTTCATCCTCCAAGCTGTTATTTTCAAAGCTTTTGCGAGAGCGCCACGACAACCCGTGAACGAACAATCGATTCGCTAGCTCGATCTCCAACCCAAGATCGGGATTTACAATTTCGATTCCCGTTTTTTCGGGAAGGACTGCGGCGAGTACCTCTAACAGTCCCTTATCTTCCGGCGGCAATGAAACCAGCTTGGCGCCTAGTTTTTTTGCATCGAGGTTGCCGGAGTCATCCATACAGACATCGATCAACGCGGTCGTACGGAGGACATCGCCGTATCGCTCATATCCAAGCCTGACAGTCCACGTGTCTTCTGGACCTTCAGTAAGGATGACTAGGCCTTCGCGTTGAAGCTCACGAATGAAAACCTCAGGCGTGAGTTCCGGCCCCACTACATCGCGCAAGCCAGTAGCGCAAGATTCCCAGAGCCTATCGCTTGCTGATGCACTCGTGAGTTTTTGCGCCAGACTGAGCATCGATAGACGAACCAAGTTTTTCGGACTTGCAAAGCCGAGGCGTTCTTTCACCGCGGTGTTGCTGTGTTTGAGGTGCCGCTCAAGCAAAGCAGAAAAGCCCGGTAAGGAAACGTCGAGGGTTGTACTGCCCTCTTCTTTCAAAGTTTTACAAGCCAAGTGAAGGAACAACGGATTGCTCAATTCCTCCGAAAAAAGAGGAGTGATTTCCGAGTCCAGACCGTAGAAAGCGGCAAAAGCTTGAAGTGCCTCTACGCCTTGCCCGTTGAATCCACGGTGCTCAAATGCATAGCCTGGAAACCTGGAATCGGTGACCAAGTCTTTATAGGTATCACGTGTTGATACGCAAATTTTTACCCCGGCATATGGCTTACATTGCTGAATCAGCTCTGGAAGCTTGGCCTTCCACCGGGCGTCACTCCTACTTTCATTAAGCGCATCAATGAAGATTACGAAGGGTAGGCCCGAGTGCTCGGCGGATGCGCTCAGACATTGAAACAGTGCATCACGCCCAATCTGACCACTGAAGCCAAGCTTGCTTCGGATAATTTCCCATGGCTCGCCACCGCCGAAATCATCCCCAAATACGACGAGAGACATTCCGCCTTCTGCGAAACGACGATACGCAGCGCTCACTATCGCGTGAGTTTTTCCAACACCCGCTGGGCCGAGGAGCAGCAGCGAGTTGCCCCCTGCAACGTTCATTTTGGGAGAGGTCAGGACCTCATTGATTGATTCGGCTAGCCGGCAAAGCTCTCTTGCCGAGTCCATCGAACCAGCAGGAAACGCACACATGTATTCAGCACTGAATTGCCGAAAGCTCGGGGTATCTTTGTCTGGACCGTGCTGCTGAAAAAATGCAGCTTCTTGGCTTTCCCTTGCCGTAAGCAAAATGGGTTGTAACTGAGTGAGCGTTTTCAACCCTTGGGCGACTGATCGCTCGGGCCTATCTTCCTCCCGAACCAGGACCAGTAGCGTCGACAACTGCTGGAGTAGGCTTTCTGCTTCTGCTTTTTTATCGTCGTTGAGCAGGCTAAATATGTCGTCCGTGCGTCTGCGGAGTGATCTTAGTTCGCTCAGGATTGGCGAAAATGCTTGGCGTCTCCAGTCCGAGAAATCGGCGGTGCCACCAAAATAATCCAAGATGTCGTGGGCGTCGGTCACAACGTCCAATTGGCCCGTGTACCGTGGACCAGCAAATTCTCGGGCTTGATCCAAGCATTGCTGAACCTGCAAAGGAGTGAGTACAGAATCGTCAAACCAGTAGCGACGAATCCCTCCATGCGTATCCAGACGCTGGAGTTGTTCACGCATAACTGTAGCGCTGCACAACGTGATTTTGAGGCCTTTGCCCTCAGCTTGGGTACGCTCTTCTAGCTCCTTTTTCCACTCTTCAAACCGTTCAACCTCACCCTGCCCGCGCTTGCCCCCCGCGACTCTCCCGGTTAGGTCAAATGGAATGTAGATCCAGTATTCCGTCAGGGTCGGATGGTTCGAGCGAGCGGCTATGACCGACTTAGTTATTTGTCCAAGCTCTTTGGACCCCAGCTGAAAAAAATACTTCGCCTGTATTCCTAAGACGGCCCCGTTTGGCGTCCGAAAATAGGCCTCTACACCACCGTCTCCGCCATCACCCCGCAAGCTGTAAAAGCTGGAACCCTCGGGAGCATCGCAACTGAAGCGAAAAAGCTGCACGGCTAATGCCTCGAAGCTGTCGTTTTTACTCTTTGGGGCGCTACGAATAATGGTGAAGTCGATGGTTGGCATACCTGCCGCTCCGTTTAAGAATTTTTGGATCCTAGCTCCATTTTACCGGTATTTGACCCACGGACTATACGCAGCGTGGTTCTCTTGAGTGACGCCTAGAAATGACAGGTAGTTGGAATGCATTCGCCGCGAAGAAAATTGATAATCCCAACCCTTCGGCAATCGTCCCAAGTCACCAGGAGCAAAAATGGAGAAGTACAGCAAAGATCAGAACGTCCTTGGCAAAGAGCTGGGAGCGTTTGGCAGGGAGTGGAAGCGGATCAGCAGCGAGTTAGACGACGTCGCCGTACATTGGGAGGCGATGGCGGAGAAATTGCTGCCCAACTACTCGATAACGCCAAACCAGCCAACCGGTTGCACTCAAATGAAGGGATGCGCAGCGGGCAGAGAGTTCTCTATTTACTTCGCACCTTTTCTTCTCGGTGACAAACTGTATGGTCAGATTGTTGTGAAGGCTGACAGCATCATGGGAACGTCCGCTGCTGAAGCCGCCCGCCTCCTGATAGGTCCTGGAGGTGCGTTTTATGAGCAGGATGGATCACTGTTGCATGGCGAGCAGGAGTTAGCACATCGATACGTTGTGCTTTGCAATATTTTCAAAACCGTTCTGGCTTCACCTTTTTGAAGCCGCGCTTTCTACAACAACCACGCGGCGTAAAAACAGAGTCGGATATAGCGGACTGTCGATGGCGTCTCTGGTTAGCCAAGCCAAGCGTTTGAGCGACTATCTCAATGTTCTTCTCGCCAGTCGCAGCCTAATCAGCTCGTCCCTGAGCGGCTGGTGAGTCGAACCTTTGAATGAATTCATATATAGCCGATAGCTGCCCTTTTGATCGCTTACTCAATTAAAATGGCGACGGATCAGATCCGTCAGCTTCGCAGTCGTTTCGACGCAACGAGGTATCGCATGCATCAACAGGAATTCGTTACGCTAGAAGAGCTTGGAGACCGACTTGAGGGCCAGGTCCACCCTGTTATCTTGGAGACTGAAACCGAGTTTTTTTCTGAACCGCAGGGTGTAGGCACTGCGTTTGTGCTTGAGCATGCAGGCGAACTTTTTCTCATCTCAGCGCAGCATGTGCTGAATAGCCAGAATGCGAAGCACCACGATTTACGTATTCTGCTTCGCAACGCCCCCATCTCAATTCAGTTTGACCGCCGCGCTGTCTTTCAAGACGAGTCTGATCCAGACCCTTGCTCCGACCTTGTTATCATGCGCATCGTCGAATCACAGCATGAAGCCTTGTTCGCTGCTGGCTTGTCATGTGTGCGTGCAACAGACTGCATCGAGTCCGACCGGATGAGTGAGGTCGAGATTTTCCGGATTATTGGCTATCCGGACCAAAACAGAGAGTATGACTACGACGAAAACGTTCTTTCAGCAGTCATCTGGTGCGTCAATGGTGTTCTGACGGATCCTTCAGTACCTGGGCTCATAAGGGTGAAAGTCGTAGGTAAACGGCCTCGCAAATTTCGCGGAATGAGCGGGTCGTTTGTGATGGCGGAGATAAATGACGAGTGGAAATTCGCAGGGATGGTGACTCTCGCGAGCGACACCGAAGGTCTGCTCAACTTCATTCCCGCTGAGAAGATAGTCTACTACCTCGACCAGATGCTCTTGAAGGAAATGGGAGGCATGCTTCTGTCAGAAGACGCATGAGGTTTGGCCTGAAACCGTTCGTGGACGAGCTTCTGCTTGCGCCTCGTAGGGTCGCTAGCGACCACTGGCAATGGAAGCTATCAGCCAAAATCGCACCGCCGCAAACGATCGTTGTGGTTCGATTCCTGAAACCTCAAACCGATCGATAACACCTTGCCTCCTCTCTGATCGGGTCAAACGAATGCGAACAAACGCCCAGTTTCTAATTGAGTACACCTAGAACGATTTCGGCTGGGATTCGCTCGCTCGGTCGGGTGGCTGCGGAAGCTTATGCTGCGGCGCCCGTTCGATTGCATCTCTCCAAGTCATAACGGGAAACCTGTGGCCGTTAATCGGCGGCTGTGTGCGCAAAAAGTCGGCTAGATCAAAAGGCAGGCTGAAGTAGCGACCAATCCACGAGAGTAGATCCTTAATCTTGGGGGGCTTCAACACCTTGGGACCGAGCATCTGCTGTCCAGCTTTTTGGATCGTAGACTTAGGGTGAACAAGACGGTTTCGTTCACTAAAGACTTTGCGAAGTGTTTCGACCTCCGCACAGCCCGAAGGGATTTCATAGGCAGGTAGGACTACTTTGGGGCCATGCAGCCACTTCTCTGGAGTAGGCTTCAATTCGATCCGCTGGAACTCATCCTCCTTGTCGAGCATCGAAAGTCCCCATGCCAACGCAAGATTGATCTCGGCCTCACAAAGTGCTGCGGAAAGTATGGCAACCTCGGTGTAGAGCGGCATGATCCGCCAATAATAGCGATGCGAAACACGTTCTTCTGGTGATTTGTCGATGCCGGATCGCCGTTTTGCTTCTTTTTCAATCTCTAGATCATGCGCTTCAGGATTCAGTCCTTTTAGTCTTATGCGCCAATTTTCATACTTGCCACATGCCTCTACGGTGGTTCGGGCAGTATCGCTTCTGATCTCGTCACGCAATGCGATGAACTGCGGCCAAAGCCCCTTCAATACGTGTTCGAGCCAGTTATCGCTTCCTACATGCCAGTTGGGTACGACCACTTCAGCATCAGCAATTTTATCGCGAAGATCGTCCCAACCATCACCAATAATCAAGCCCATGGCACTCCCGCCGGTGCTGTGCCGGACGTCCCAATTTTATGAAAAGCAAGTTCGAGCCATGAAGTCTGCGCACGAACACTGATTGGCTATCTGCTAAAACTGCACATCTTTTGCAGATTGTAGCCGCAGTGCGATGCTGATTTCACACATACGGTGCCAGCATTGGAGCTGATGAGTAAGGCGGCAGGTACGAAGACACAGCCGCCTACAGATACCCTCTTTCTCCTCTACCTACCATTACCATTCAAGCCTTAGGCGTAGGTGCTGCACCGCGGGTGTCCCACCCTCCTCCTAAAGCTTTATAGATAGCTACGACACCGCGGAACTGATCAGTTTCACCGACAGCTTGGGCATCTTCGGCTGCAAGCCGCTCACGCTCTGCGTCCAGCAAGATCAGGTAGTCAGCGACACCTTCCTTGTACTGGACACCGGCCAAACTGGCTGCTGAGCGGCTCGACTCACTCTGACGAATGAGCGACACCAAGCGCTCTTGGCGTTTGCTGTAATCACTGAAGGCGTTTTCTGACTCTTCCAGTGCGAGTAGTACTTTCTGCTCGTAGCCAGCCAAAGCACCTTCTGCTTCAGCCTTCGCGCCGCGGATCTTAGCTCTAACACTGCCAAGGTCGAATGCTGCCCAAGTGATGCTCGGGCCAAGCCCCCATGCTTGGGCAGCGCTAGAACCAATCTGCGAACCGCGTCCAGCAGTGAAGCCCAAAAAGCCACTCAGGCTGACCCGAGGGAACAGATCCGCCGTAGCGACACCAATGTCAGCCGTTGCAGCAGCAAGCTTTCGCTCGGACGACAGGATATCTGGCCGACGTTGCAGCAGATCCCCAGGGTTACCGATTGGAAGTTTTTTGGCGATCGCCGGCAGATTGGCTGGACTCAAATTGATGCTCAGTTGATCTGGACGCTCACCTAAGAGAGTAGCGATCCGGTTGCGGTGATGGACTTGTTCAGCCTGCAACTGTGGAATGGTGGCTTCGACTGCGGCCAACCGCGCATCGGCGCGAACGACATCCAGGTCGTTGCCCAGGCCAGCATCGCGGCGGTTAACGGTGACGCCCCGGGATTCAGTCTGGTTTTTTAGGTTTTCGCGAGCGATCTTCTCACGCAGTTGAGCACCACGCAGTTGACCGTAAGCATCTACTAATTCAGCAATCATGGTGACCCGAAGCTGGAAGAAGTCAGCAGCAGAAGCATCCTGCTGTGCTTCGCTCGATTCCAATTGGCGTTGGATGCGGCCGAACAGATCGATCTCCCACGCCATGTCCAAGCCAGTATCGTAACGCTCGATGTTCACCCGGTGCTCAGTTTGACCTGGCGCCTGGGCTTTACCGAACTGACCGCTTGCACGGCTGGTGACTACCGGCAGGTTGTCGTTGCTGATGTCATCACGGATTGCCCGAGCAGCTTTCCAGCGTGCGAAGGCGACTCGCAGATCTCGGTTGCCGTCCAGCGCCTTACCAACCAGCTGGTTCAGCGTCGGATCCTCAAACTGTTGCCACCAAACGGTCTCAAAGCGGGTCTGATCGTAGTTGGCTGCTTGCGCCGACACGGAGCTAACAGGCGCCGTGTCAGGCGTTTTGTAGTCAGGGCCAACAGTACACGCTGCAAGTGCCATGACCAGGAGGCTAGGCAATAAGAGCTTCAAAGAGTTCATGGTTACACCTCCAAGCTAAGGGCGAGTTCACGTTTTGCCGCTATGCGAGCGTTCTTACGCTCAATGAAGCGACGGATCAGTACGAAGAACACTGGAGTCAGCAACAGACCGAAGAAGGTCACACCCAGCATCCCGGAGAACACTGCGACACCCATGGCACGGCGCATTTCAGAACCAGCACCGGTGGAAGTAACCAGCGGGATCACACCCATGATGAAAGCAAACGAAGTCATCAGAATCGGGCGCAGACGTTGGCGACAGGCATCGAGAACAGCATCCAGTGGAGACATGCCTTGGTCTTGTTTCTCCTTGGCAAACTCAACGATCAGGATCGCGTTCTTACAAGCCAGGCCAACCAATACGATCAGGCCAATCTGGGTGAAGATATTGTTGTCGCCTTTGGAGATCACTACACCGGCGATTGCCGACAGCAGAGTCATTGGCACAATCAGGATCACCGCCAGTGGCAGGCTCCAGCTCTCGTACAGTGCCGCAAGTACCAGGAATGCCAGCAGTACGCAGAGTGGGAACACCAACAGTGCGGTGTTACCGGACAAGATTTGCTGGAACGTCAGGTCAGTCCACTCATAGGTCATGCCGTTAGGCAGTTCTTTGTTCAGCAGCTTTTCGATGGCAGCTTGCGCTTGGCCAGAGCTGTATCCCGGAGCTGGGCCACCGTTGATTTCAGCCGTAATGAAGCCGTTGTAGTGCATGACACGGTCTGGGCCGGACGTTGGGCTTACCTTCACGAAGGTGGACAACGGGATCATCTCGCCGCGGTCATTACGGACTTTCAGCTGACCGATCTGTTCGGCGTCCTGACGGAATTTCTGGTCTGCCTGGACGTTGACCTGATAGGTCCGGCCGAAGCGGTTGAAGTCGTTCGCATACAACGAGCCCAGATAGACCTGCAAGGTGTCGAAGATTTCGTTGATAGCCACGCCGTGAGTCTTGGCTTTCTCGCGGTCAATCGCGGCGTCTACTTGCGGTACGTTCACGGTGTAGCTGGTGAACAGATTGGCCAGCTCAGGAACATCGTGACTCTTGTTGATGATGTTCATGGTTTCTTTGTACAGCGCGTCGTAGCCCAGGTTGCCCCGATCTTCGATTTGCAGGCGGAAGCCACCGATGGTGCCGAGGCCTTGTACTGGTGGTGGTGGAAAAACAGCTGTGTACGCGTCTTGGATGCCGCCGAATTTGGCATTCAGCGAGGCGGAGATCGCGACGGCAGACAGACTCGGATCGGTACGCTCTTCAAAGTTGCTAAGACCGATGAACGCGATACCAGCGTTAGGGCTGTTGGTGAAACCGTTAATCGAGAGCCCTGGGAACGCTACCGCGCTGTCGAAGCCAGGTTCTTTCATTGCGATGTCGCTCATGCGACGGATCACGTTCTCAGTACGGTCAAGACTTGCGGCATCTGGCAGCTGAGCAAACGTCACCAGGTACTTCTTGTCCTGCGTTGGCACGAAACCAGTAGGCGTCGTAGTGAAGCCCATGTAGGTCAGTGCGATCAGGCCGGCGTAGATAAGCAAGGCAACGCTGCTGCCGCGGATCACTTTGGCGACACCAACCACATAGCCGTTGCTTGCCTTGTCGAAGAAGCGGTTGAAGGGTTTGAACAACCAGCCACCGAGCAGGCGATCGAGCACTTTAGAGAAACGATCTTTTGGTGCGCTGTGGGAGCGCAGCAGGACCGCTGCCAGTGCTGGCGACAAGGTCAAGGAGTTGAAAGCCGAGATCACTGTCGAGATGGCAATTGTCAGCGCGAACTGCTTGTAGAACTGACCGGTCAAGCCCGAGATGAAAGCAGCTGGTACGAACACTGCGCACAATACCAACGCAGTGGCGATGATCGGGCCAGTCACTTCGCTCATGGCTTTCTTCGTTGCTTCGACAGGGGTTAAGCCTGTCTCGATGTTCCGTTCGACGTTCTCCACCACCACAATCGCATCGTCGACCACGATCCCTATCGCCAGTACCAGGCCAAACAGCGACAAGGCGTTAAGCGAGAACCCGAGCAAGTGCATTACGGCGAAGGTGCCGATCAGCGATACCGGTACGGCAACCAATGGGATGATCGAGGCGCGCCAGGTTTGCAGGAAGAGGATTACTACCAGTACCACCAAGATCAGTGCTTCAAACAGGGTGTGAACCACTGCTTCGATCGAGCTACGTACGAAAATGGTTGGGTCGTAGACAATCTCGAAGTCCATGCCTTCTGGGAAGTTTTTCTTCAGCTCAGCCATCTTCGCCCGCACAGCATCGGAGATGCCGATGGAATTGGAACCTGGGCGTTGAAAGATCGACATCGCCACTGCTTCTTGGTTGTTCAGCAATGCGCGCAGGGCGTACTGGTTGGAGCCAAGCTCTACACGAGCGATGTCTTTGAGGTGGGTAATTTCACCATTCGAGCCACTGCGGATGATGACGTTTTCAAATTCTTCTTCGCTAACCAGACGACCCTGGGAGTTGATCGACATTTGAAAGCTGGTGGCGTTAGGTGCAGGTGGAGCACCCAATTGGCCCGCCGCTACTTGACGGTTTTGCTCACGGATTGCGTTCACTACATCAGTAGCTGTCAGGTTACGCGAAGAGGTTTTTTCTGGGTCGAGCCAGATACGCAACGAGTAGTCGCCCATACCAAACAGCTGAACATCACCAATACCGTTCAGGCGAGCAAGCTCGTCTTTCACGTTGAGGATCGCGTAGTTCGACAGATACAGCATGTCGTAACGCTTGTCCGGCGAAACCAAGTGCACGAGCAGGGTCAGTTCAGGAGATGCTTTATCGACGGTGATGCCGATGCGCGTCACTTCTTCCGGCAGCTTTGGTTCGGTACGAGTAACACGGTTCTGCACCTGCACCTGGGCATTGTCCAGATCGGTACCGAGTGCGAATGTCACGGTGAGAGTCAGACGACCATCTGCGGTTGCTTGCGAGGACATGTACAACATGTTCTCTACGCCGGTGATGGCTTGTTCTAGCGGCGCCGCTACGGTTTCACCGATGACCTTTGGGTTTGCGCCCGGGTAGTTGGCGTGAACGACAACAGTCGGTGGAACTACTTCTGGATATTCGCTGATCGGCAGTTGAAAGAGCGAGATGCCGCCGGCGATCAGGATCATCAGCGAAAGTACCGCTGCGAAGATCGGTCGCGTGATAAAGAATTGAGAGAATTTCATGGCGATGTTCCCTTATCCGCGAGAATTAACAGCAGAGTCCGTTTTCACCAAAGCTGGTGATTTAACGGAAGCTGGGGATTGGAATGTCGGCAGATTTCCAGCTTTGATCGCCTCACGTTGTTGATTCAGCGTGGCGACGATTTCTGGGCTGGCCATCGGTGCTTCCTGTGCCTCGACCACTGCGCCGGGACGGACACGTTGGAGGCCGTTGATCACGATGCGATCATCTTTCTGCAAACCGCTGCGAACGATGCGCAGGCCTTCGTGTTTTGGGCCTAGATCGACGCTGCGATAAACAGCTTTGTTGTCTTGGCCAACAACGAGAACGAATTTCTTGCCGAGGTCAGTACCCACTGCGTCATCTTTAATCAGCACCCCTGTGTAAGAAGCGCTGCCGACCAATTTCAGGCGGGCGTAGAGGCCAGGTGTGTATTGACCGTCAGTGTTATCGAATACCGCGCGGCCGCGAATGGTGCCAGTCTTTGGGTTGACTTGGTTGTCGACGAAGTTCATCTGACCTTGGTGACTGTTGCCCTCCTCGTTCGACAGCCCCATGTACACCGGTGTGGTGTTACCGCGCTGGCCTTGGCGAGCGAGTTGGCTGTACTTGAGGAAAACACGCTCGTCAGCGTCGAAGTAGGCGTAAACCTTGTCAGTGGAAACGACGCTAGTAAGTGCGGAGATATCGGCAGTGACAATGTTGCCGGCGGTGATTTCCGCACGGCTGACGCGCCCAGTGATTGGCGCAGTAACACGGGTGAAGCTGAGATTCAGTTTTGCCAGGTCGAGTTGAGCTTGAATGGCATCAACACCGGCTTTAGCTTCTTGAGCGGTGGTAGTCCGAGTGTCAGCCAGCTCAGCTGAGATTGCGTTGCTGCTAAGCAGACGCTGACCACGTTGGGCCTCATTACCAGAGCGGACCAGCGCAGCGCGAGCTTGTTGAAGCTGAGCCTCGATGCGGTGTACTTCGTGCTCGTATGGACGCGGATCGATTTGGAACAGCAGATCGCCTTTCTTCACCAGCGCACCGTCAGTGAACGCAACCAGATCAATCTGGCCGGATACACGTGGGCGAACCTCGACAGTTTCCGGTGCTTCAAGTCTTGCGGTGACTTCGTCCCACTCAGTGATGGGTTGCTCAATGACTTGAGCGACAGTCACTTGTGGAGCACCAGGAGCCGGGGCGGCATCGGATGCATGACCACAAGCGGTCAAGACTGCAACCGCCAATGCGGCTAAAGGAAAACGAAAAGGCTTGAGTGACTGTTCCATGGATCGATTCCGCCGGTTGGTTTAGGAGTTGGCGAATTCTTGCTTAACGGCGTTCTATCATCGAATCGAATGACCTGAAGTTCGCTATCATCATTAATGATGATCATAATGTTTGGTCGTTTTAATGGCTCTATTCCGGGCTTTATGCTCAATATATGCTTGAAATATGCAGACCATTCAGCGGCCCGTATTGCGACTCCGTTATATGATGGCTATCATGCTTGCCCACCTATCTACTAATGCCTGGCTGACGAACTCGATCAGCTTGGCGTCTGGAGTCAACGATGAAGGTCACTAAGGAGAAAGCTGCTCAGAACAAGGAATCGATGGTTGTAGCTGCGGCCCGCTCCTATCGCGAGAAGGGAATTGAAGGGATTGGTATTGCCGAACTGGCTCGTTCAGCGGGTCTTACTCACGGCGGATTTTACGGTCAGTTCCCCGGTGGTAAGGACCAGCTGATTGCTGAAGCCGTTACCAAGACATTTGAGCCCAATGTGAATGGATGGAAATCCGCAGAATCGCTGCAAGCGATCGTTGAGTACTACCTGTCCGAAGAGCATCGTGACGATTGGGGCAACGGCTGCCCTATTCCATCCCTAGGATCGGACGTTGCACGCTGCGGTGGCTCCGCGAGCAAATCTTTCACTGATGGCGTTCGAGATCTTCTGGATGCGTTGATGCTGCATATGCCCACTGGCACCGCCGCCGAAAAAAGTGAGAAGGCGCTGCAAATTCTTGTCTCGATTGCCGGGGCCACGCTGATTGCTCGTGCGGTTAATGACCAAGCTTTGTCTCAGCACGTTTTGCAAACCGTGAACAAGACGTTGTCCGCAACCGCAGCATGACGTTTCTGGTGACGCCCTGATCGCCAGCGCGTCACCAAGAGTACCGCTGTTCAGAGCAAACCTTTCATCAAAACTGCTGCTAAGCTGTCGGGCTTTAGAGCGACTGAATCTCTGCCGTGCTGCGCGATTTGCCAGTCGTACCCGGAGCCTGATACGACCCAGCCCTTCAGATTTGGTCCCTCTAGGTTATAGTTCAATTCGATATCCCAACCATTCAAGCACTCAACAAATGGGACAAAAGAAAACCGCTTTCCGGCCATGTGTAGCGTCTTTCCCTGAATAAAATAATCAAAGCGTTGTTGTCCGATTTTCAGATTGGTCGGGAAGAGACGCTCTTCCATCTCGATGAGATTGCCCATACCAGCCAGCAAATTTTCTTTAAGCCGCAACATGAGCAGTTCGCTTTGATGCTTGACGAGCGGCGCTGACCTCTCAAATGCATTAGTTTCTTGATCTCTGCTACGTTTGTATTCGATCAGCTTGCTGTAAAGCTCTTGTGACTCGCTCAAGTAACATCCTCCCGTAGTTATTCTCAAATTTTATACCGCCGGGCTCTCCAAAACCATCGCTTTCAGTGCCGAGCGTAAGAGTTAAATTTTTGAACCTCATATTGTTATGCTAGGCACATGCCTGTTAAGGGTGGTTACTCTGACGCCCCTGTACATCAAAAAAAATAATACTAACAATCATTCATAGTCGTTATTCAGTCCGACGCCAATCGTTCATGATTCGCCTCTTTCCTAACAGCTATATAGGTCCGAGGAGGTTCTCAATGACTTTGCATTATCCAACCAACCGAGCTAACTCCCAGACCGTGCCACCCTTTTCACTCGCGTCCAGCGAAAAACGTAACGGTCCTCGCAAAAAGAATCGAGCGATGTGGGTTGCAGGCGCGTTAGCTGTGTTTACAAATGGCTGGTCAATACTGGGCCATAGCCAGGCATCGGCGGGCTCTATTGCTCGAAATATAGAGTGCAATCAGACGATTGCCCGTAGCATCGAGTCGGCGATGGCTGCCTCGCCGTCGAAGAGCAACCCTCCGTGGACGTTCCTTTCTCTGAAATATAGCCGGTTCACTTTGCCTCAGGCTGAGCGCAATTTGTGCCAAAAACTTTTCAGATAGGACACACAGTTTATGGTTATGGACGCACTGCCTCCGCACTCGCGCAAAAAAAACTCCCAGGTTTTCAGATGACAAAGCTCTCCACGATTATTGCGGCAACTGTGATTTTATCCGGATGTGTTTCAGTGCCGAATACACCAACGGCTGTATTCAGCACGCAAAAAACTCCTGATCAATATGTCCGATGCATTACTCCAAAATGGAAAGATGAAGTTGAGAGTGCAACAGTCTCGCAGCATCGCAATCAGTACACGGTGGTCGCGCAGAGCAAACTCGCGGCGAGCAACGTTCTAGAGGTGCATCCGAAGTCGACTGGTAGTGAGGTATCTTTGTACATGCGCAGCCCGTTCACTTCGGTTTTAGGCTATTCGAATCTGGAATCTTACGCGCGCGCTTGCCTCTAAAAACAACTTTCTCGTATCCCTAACTACTAAAATACAAGACTTGTCTCAGGAAGTGCTTGTCCGAATTGGAGGCAATTTCAATACAACCCTGTACTGCAATTTTATGAATCAAGAATAGGCCGGTATAGACTGGAATTTGGGGCCAACTACCGAGAGTGCCTAATACTTGAGTGTTTCTTTCTTCAATTCACATTTCCCGGTCTTTGTGAACGACATGTCCGTCTTTTCGGTGGACTCACTATAGGTGCCGTCGACTCGCGATATGGTAAGCATTAGCGTGGTGACGTCGCCATCGTCGTCTTTGGATCTGTCCTCTATGACATAAGATCCACCTGAGGCGGTGAGTTCTGACATATCTACCCTAAAGGGTTGGCAGTCCTTGTGTGTCTCATTTTTTCTGCACTCAACCTTTTCATCTTGGACCAAAGCGATAAAGTTGCTGACGTGAAGAGGAACGCACACGAAGAAAATATTTTCCTCAGCCAAAACTGGCGCCACCGTCCACACTCCGACGATTCCCAGTAAACCGGCGATTACTCGTTTCGTCATATCCCCCGCCCATATGTACTCGAAAATCTGTGGCGCTTTACGTACTGATGAAAATCAGTGCCCCATCTAGGCGCCGTTGTCTAACTCTAGTTCGTCATCGATGTCTTGAAAAGGAAGGAAGAAAGAAGCTTGAAGGTCTTTCACCAGCTTCTGAGATTGCCGGATTTCTGGCTGTAGAAACGGGCCTCGCCGAATAGATTTTCTCGCTGAGGATGATCATGAAGCGCGCGTGCGAACTCACTGCAATCGCTTGTCAGCGAGATGCAAAGCTTGCTGGGATCAATTTCGTTTAGTTTTGCGGATTGTAGGAAGAGGACGTCGCGTGATCTGCTTTGCCGTCAATCGGGGGATCATAACTATGGCGCATTACACAGCTGTGTAAATTACTGGGGTGGCGCCTGGCATTGCACCAGGTGCCATTCAAGATGTAGGTCACAATGCTCCTCGATTAATCCTTGCCGGCAATTTCTCCAATGATGCTCATCGCTGGTTGCAGCATCTCAGCTATTTCGAGAGTCCTTCTCGTCGGCTGCATCCCATTCTTGCCCAAATTTATGAACAACGGATCATCGAACCACGCGCGTAGGCGCTTGATCGAGTTGCTGATCGCGGGCTGACGGACGTTCAAGCATTGAGCGGCGCGGGTTGCGCTGCGCTCACGAACCAACACCATGAACACGATCAAGAGATTCAAATCTAACCGGGCTAAACGGCTTTCATCGGTAATCATCATAAGGACCTCTGTCCGAAATAAACCTCTTTGTCGAGTCGAGTCGACTCGACAAAGAGGTATAGAAACGCCCGCGCAGCCGTCGTCAATCCAAGCTTGCGGACGGTAGTCGTTTAGAACTCTTGAGCTGTAGGGCGCAGGACGATTTCGTTGATATCAACGTTCGCCGGCTGCTCGATTGCGAAGGCAATTGCTCGCGCCACGGATTCAGCAGGAATCTCGTACGTCTTCCAAAACTCTTGCACACTGGCAGCGGTTTCAGGATCAGTGCTGTTGTGCTTCAACTCCGAATGGGTGGTACCAGGCAGGATCACGGTGGTACGAATGTTTGGACCAACCTCAGCGCGCAGACCTTCGCAAATGACACTGACCGCCGTTTTGGTAGCGCTATAAACAGTGCCGATTGGCGCGAAGACCTTCCGAGCTGCTACGGACGAAATGCTGATGAAATGGCCGGAGTCCTGCTTTTGAAAGTGCGGCAGTGCGGCAGCAATCCCGTACAACACCCCTTTAATGTTGACGTCGATCATTTGGTCCCATTCATCAACGAGCAATTTGCTCATTGGAGACAGTGGCATGATCCCCGCGTTGTTGATCCACACATCCACTTGGCCAAACTGGCTAATAGCTTTGTCCACCAGATTGATTAGGTCGGCGCGGCGAAGCACATCGGTAGCAACTGCGATGGCTTCGATACCTTGGCTTTTGAGGTCAGAAACGATTGCTTCGAGTTTGTCAGTACGGCGGGCGGCCAGTACTAGCTTGTGCCCTTGGCCACCCAAGTGGCGAGCTGTGGCTTCACCAATACCGCTACTGGCGCCGGTGATGACAACTACTTTGCTTTCTACGTTCTTGCTCATGGACACACTCAGAATGATTGTTTGGGGCAGGCTCTGCACTCGCCTCATGGATGGCCGTGCCGAGCATCTTTTACGTATTTGAATTGCGGTACCTCCCTGTTCCAGTAGGTGACCGCATTTCCTCAGGAGAAACGCGAGATGCCCGGTAGGAATCCCGCATTGTTTCAGTCGATTACAGTGCTGCCAGGAACTCGTCGACACTCAGGTCGGCATGGCCGATCAGCGGGAACGAGTGAGCGAGTGCAGCTTCGTGCTCGTGGCGGTTAAACTCGGCGGTTGCGTCGTGGATGAAGGTCACGTGGTAACCCTCTTCGAAAGCATGGCGTCCGGAGCTTTCAACGCATTTATGCGAAGTCAGGCCGCACAGAGCGAGTTTCTGGATGCCGCGTGCACGGAGCTTCTCTTCCAGGTCCGTACCGCGGAAGGAGTTCCACAGACGGTGTTGGCTGGCAATGATGTCGCCTTCCTGTGGACGCAGTGGTTCGTAGAATTCCGCGCCCCAGGTTCCTTTCCAAAAATACTGCTGATCACGAGTGTTTTTGTGCAGATAGGAATGCAGGAAAGGAACGTCGTCGAAGCTGTGCTCATCAACACCGTGAGGCGCGTAAACGATCTGAAGGCCGGCTTTACGTGCACCTTCAACCAAGCGGATGAGGTTCGGAATGAAATTAACGCGATCCAGTTCGTCTTTGATGCCTGGATTCAGCTTGCCGCCTTCCGACAGAAAGTCGTTCAGCGGATCAATGATCATCAGGGCAGAAATGTCACGTGGGTAGGCTGTCTCAGTCATTTTGAATACCTATTCATCAATGGAATATTTGCCGGCCTTTAAAGGCGCGAAAGTTACAAATTGCATCGTCGCAAACTGGTGCGATAGGCGGAGTTGCATTCCGGCCACCCGGGCTATCCTTGGGCGATGACTTATTATGTTTACTTCGATCACTCGCTACGAATTGATCGGCACAAAAGTCGCTATCGACATACATGATACACGTAAGGCTTGATTTCTATAATCAACATACATCTCGATTTGGAAACAGAGAGAATCTCCGAAAAGCGAAAAACTTTGACTAACTACATATCAATAGGCAGGCAAAAACCTCTCGCCTCAAACAAGATAAAATCTACTTCACGAGCAATTTCTTCGATAAGAAAATGAAACCTATTAATTCAAAGCTACGTGTAAGGTTTCAAAAACTACAAAAAAAACAGGTGCCCACCCTTATCTCCGTAGGAGGCAAGAACCAGGCACCTAAAAAAGGAGTAATTCACCGATGAAACGTGTTTCGGATTACAGCAGAGCCAAGAATTGATCCACGGTCAAGTCGGCATGACCGATCAACGGGAACGAGTGCTCCAGCGCTGCTTCGTGTTCGTGACGGTTGAATTCTGCGGTGGCATCGTTGATGAAGGTTACGTGGTAACCCTCTTCAAAGGCGTGACGGCCGGAGCTTTCAACGCATTTGTGCGAGGTCAGACCGCACAGTGCCAGCTTTTGGATACCACGTGCGCGGAGCTTCTCTTCCAAATCAGTACCGCGGAAGGAGTTCCACAGGCGGTGCTGGCTAGCAACGATATCGCCTTCTTGTGGACGCAGTGGCTCGTAGAACTCAGCGCCCCAAGTACCTTTCCAGAAATACTGCTGATCGCGAGTATTTTTGTGCAGATAGGAGTGCAGGAAAGGTACGTCGTCGAAGCTGTGCTCATCAACACCGTGCGGTGCGTAAACAATTTGAAGACCGGCTTTACGAGCGCCTTCTACCAGACGAATCAGATTTGGAATGAAGTTAACGCGATCCAACTCATCTTTGATACCTGGGTTCAACTTACCACCTTCTGACAGGAAGTCGTTCAGTGGATCGATGATCATCAGAGCGGAAATATCGCGTGGGTATGCTACTTCGGTCATTTTGGTATCCCAACTTGAGTGTATTAACTATTTATCCGCGAACAGCCGAACTGTCGCAGTACGGAAGTGGAGCTAATTACGCAAATAAAGTGACTTAATTTTTTGGGTGCGGATATACGCCCTGCAATAAAATTAAATCACTAAACCAGTAAATTTTTAACCTTCAAAAAACAGACGAAATCAGGCTACGGCTCCGCTTTGCTCATCCTGAGCGTCATGTGATCACGCCCGCTATGGGCACCGTCATCCGCTCACTTCAGGACGCAAACCAGGCCAAGCAAAAGCTGTGTTTCGATCCGCTTAAGCATGATGCTCATCAGGTTTCGATGGGGCGATCATGACGATCGTAATGAATGCCGTCAACAGCTTTTTTCGGTCATTTGTCGGAGAGTCAGTGACACCTCCCTCCCCTTCGTTTGAAAAAGCCGGGATTAGGAGGAAGCACCGAGCATTGGAAAACCGGCCGTAGGCAGTACGACCTGGGTTCTGTCGCGATCGGAGATGGGGGTGTAGCTGAGGACATAATCAGCTGCGAGTGGTCGTCGCCATGACTAGACGGACTTTTTCCTCTCGTAGGTTGCGTTCGAAATTAGTCGACATCTGCCCAAGCCGCTCACCCATTACCAATTTCAGATTCGGCCCGGGCGTGTCTGCCTGAGGGGCTAGCAGTCGTCGTACGTCAGCCCATTGAACGACTTCGCTTGTGACGTCTTTCCACATAGTTACTCTGAGGCCTACACGCTTTAGGACGTCTCGTGTTTCGGCTTCGGTAAGCAAAGCACTTTGGTTTCCGTGCTCAGCCCAAGGGACGGGATAATGGGGGGCAGGCTTGCCATCAGTTGCTAACGCATCGTAGAAACCAAATGTGCCGCCCGGCTTGAGAACCCGTCGAAGCTCCGAATACACCCGGGTTCGATCTGGAATATTCATAACCACATGCTGCGTGTACACCACATCGAAATGTTCATCCGGCAAATCCAACCCCATCAAGTTGCCGACTTGATAGCTTACGTTCCTATTCATACCAACTCGCTCGGCCAGTAACTGCGCAACCGCGACAAAGGAGCTTACGAGGTCAACGCCCATCACCTGGCAACCGTAATGCTCAGCAGCGAAGCGTGAGGGCCCTCCCAGACCCGATCCAGCGTCGAGCACCTGCATCTCCTTGGCTATTTTGAGTAGCTTGATGAAGTTTGAAGTCATCTCCAAGCCGCCCCCTTGGAACTGATCAAGCCCGGCCAACTGCGCACTTGTCAGCGGCCCATCCCCCATTTTTTGTAGGAGCTGTTTGACGCTGACTACGAGGGCGGAGTCCTTCTTTGAGGCTTCGTAATGCTTTCGAATTGTCTTGGATTTCTCAGTCATGGACAGAACTCCCTCACATGCGAATTGGAGGTAGACCGCGATGTCCCTTTGCGATTTGGATCTTGTTAAAACTTACACAGAAAGCCGTATATGGTTTTTTCCGTAGTGCTGGCACGCGGCACAGCCAGCGGATCTAACCTGCGAAAAACTAGTCTCTCATCCGCCGATGTACGACATTTCCACCTTCACCATTTCGGCATCGCCGGCCATAGGATTTCCGCTACTTCGTAGTGCGGAGTACCGATCTGTTCGTCCTTCCCAGACACATGCGATTGCTGTGGTAATGCTGTCATCACTCCACCCTTCCCTTACCAGCGTGCGCAGATCGTGACCTTGCCCTGAGAATAAGCAGGAGTAGAGACGCCCCTCAGCGGATAGTCGAGCGCGGCTGCACGCCCCACAAAAGGCATGAGTGACACTTGAGATCACCCCAATTTCGCCACTACCGTCGCGATAACCCCACCGCTGAGACGTATCACTGCTGCGCATCGAATCAAGCGCATACAGAGGAAACTGATTGTTGATGAGGCTAACCACCTCATCTGATGGCATGACTTCACTCATCTTCCATTGATTTGATGTGCCTACATCCATGAATTCGATGAAGCGCAACGTGATTCCGCTTCCCCTAAAGAGACTGGCCAGGGGCAATATTTCTTGGTCGTTAGTCCCTCGTTTAACAACCATGTTGATTTTGATTGGGGCGAGTCCGACGGAGTGCGCCGCATCAATACCTTTAAGAACATCCGCTACCGGAAATCCGACATCATTCATTTGTTTGAACAGTGAGTCGTTCAAGGCATCGAGGCTTACCGTCACCCTGGATAATCCGGCGTCTTTAAGGGCTCGCGCCTTCTGCGCGAGAAGAGAACCATTGGTGGTGAGGCTGATGTCGAGTGGCTGTCCTTTGGCGGTGGTCATTGAAGCCAATCGCTCTATCAATCGCTCAATGTCCTTCCTGAGTAGAGGCTCTCCGCCAGTGAGCCGAATCTTCTCGACACCAAGCCTGATAAAAATCCGTGCGAGGCGTTCAATCTCTTCAAACGTGAGTAATGAGCTTTGCGCCATGAACGCATGATCCCGGCCGAACGCCGCTTTAGGCATGCAATAGACACAGCGAAAATTACACCGGTCCGTTACTGAAATTCGAAGGTCGCGTAGCTCTCGCGCAAACTGGTCGGCGAGTAGGCCCGTGGAAGGAACGGCGTTGATCACCTGCCGCCGTAGGAGGTCGACCGTCGGGATAAGAGAGAGAGGTGTGTGCATATTTTTAAATTCAGCCAAGCATCGGGCTACGGTCTAAGCACCCTCCGCATGAATCCCTCTGCGAAGAAGGACGGACAACTCGGCAAACAGGTGGCATTTGAAAGCATCAGCATGATTCGATGCTTCGGATCGTCTCCACCGATATCGCCATAGACCGAAGTCGCACATTTGTTTTGGTGGGATCTGAGTGCAGGCTCACCACCCTGCACTCGTCACCCTTGCTTACAGCCTGGAGACCTATTGCTTGTACAAAATCTCAGGCGGTGTAAACACGGTCAGCGGCGGCAATTCCCCGGTGAATTTTTCAATGTCCACGAGGCAGCTGTTGGCTGATGGTCCTTGGGCTAACGATGACGTTCCTACGTCGTTCGTTACGGCGTTGGGATTGCCATGGATTTCCAAGCTCATAGGATCGTGCACATCCAACATGTCGTACCAGGCGCCGGTAGCAATCTGCAAAACGTTTCGTCTTAATGCGTCGGACACAATCACTCCGGCGAGGAAGGAACCTCGATTGTTGAAGACCCGAACGATATCGCCATCAGTAACCCCGATTTCCATCGCATCATCCGGATTTAATCGGATTGGCTCACGGTCCTGAATCTTGGAAAGCTGACTCGTGATCCCGTGGTCCAATTGACTGTGGAGTCGCGTGGCAGGCTGATTGGATAACAGATGATAAGGGAACGTTTTTGCTAACGGACTTCCAAGATATTCGACCTTTTCGTACCACGCTGGATGCCCCACACAGTCGTCATACCCGAAGCCCGCAATAGTTTCTGAGAAAATCTCGATTTTTCCTGAAGGCGTGTTCAGTGGATTGCCTACTGGATCCTCACGGAAGCGCTCAAGCGTCTGTTTGCTATCCGAGAACATGGGGCGCAGATCTATCGGTGGCCCATCATTGAACTCTTCGTAGCTAGGCAACGTGATGCCAACAGCTTTCGCATTCTGCTGAGTGACACCGTACAAATGTTTGACCCACTGAGCGGCGTCGCGTCCCTCGGTGAACTGATCTTTGAAGCCCAGCTTTTCCGCAATGCCAGAAAAAATATCGTAGTCATTCCGGGCATCAAGATAAGGCTTGAGCGACTGGCGCATTGGCGTGAGCCAGTTGTCCAGACTACCGCCCGCAAAGTCTTCCCGCTCCAGATGCGACGTCGACGGAAGAACGATGTCAGCCAAGCGAGCCGTAGTGGTCCAATTGATTTCATGGGTAACGATGGTTTTAGGGCAAGTCCAAGCTTTACGGAGTCGATTGATATCCTGGTGATGATGGAATGGATTACCACCCACCCAGTAAATCAAATCGATATCCGGATAAATAAGATGTTGCCCGTTATAGGTAAATGCCCCGCCCGGGTTCTCCAGCATGTCAGTCACGCGCGCCAGGGGGATGTAATCCGACACTGCGTTTTTCCCCTGAGGAAGCGATCCTACCGAGAACGGAATGATGCGGCGCTGCATGGTGCTCATCTTGCCCACGCCCGCCCCCATTACAACACCACCGCCCAGTAATCCGATGTAGCCGAGTGCTGAAGCGAGCGCGATCCCAGCCCAATATGTTTGCTCTCCGTGCTCGGCACGCTGAACAGAGAACGAGAGGCCAATCATGCAGCGTTCAGCCGCCATCAGACGTGCCAATTTGCGTATCTCTTCCGCGTCTATTTCTGACTTACTCTGGGCCCACTCTGCGTCTTTGGGCTGGCCGTCACCAATACCCATCACGTAGTCAGAGAAGACGTCGAAGCCAACGCAGTATTTATCTACGAATGCCTTATCGACCAAGCCTTCTTGGATCAGGGTGTGTGTCAGGCCGAGCATGATGGCTACGTCACTGTTAGGACGACACTGAATCCAGCGTGCATTCAGGTTGCCTGCAACGTCGTCTCTCATAGGGCTCACGTTCACGACATCGATGCCTGCTTCCGCAATTGCATTGAAGTGAGAACGGGCGTCATGTTGCCCGGTACCGCCGGGATTAACCTGCATATTTCGAGTTGCAGCACCGCCAAAATACACAATGCGTTTGCAGTGGGCGGCAACTTCCTCGGTCGTGGAAACCTCCATGCCTGCTTGGAAGGCGTTCAATCCAAGAATGTGAGGGATGAGAACTTCAGCTGCCGCGTACGAGTAAGTGTCTACAGAATCGGTATAGCCACCACAGCATCGTAAAAAACGATGGACTTGGCTCTGCGCATGATGGAACCGGCCGGCGCTTGCCCAGCCGTAGGAACCGCCGTAAATCGAGTTATTACCTTTCGCCTGTGCGGCCTGTATGGCTTCAGCAACGAGTTCATGTGCTTCATCCCAACTCACAGCGATAAAAGGTTCTTTTCCTCGCTGCTGAGTGTCGCTGGCTCGGCGATTTTCGTAATAACCCTTACGCACCATGGGTTGCGATATGCGGCAGTTGGAATCCTGGGTAGATGCCAGGGACTGGCCAATTGGGGAAGGCTCAGAATCGTTGGGAACCGGGTCAACGATTATCGCGCCGTTTTCATCACTGTGAATGAAATAGTTACCCCAGTGAGTGGCGGTCAAGCGCTTTGGAGTGATGCGTGTCATTTTCGCTCCTTCACAGCTCTCTTGAGCTTTTATAGGCGCGGATACCAATAATCCGCGTATTTTCCACAAGTTAGGATGACCTAACTTGCGACCGAGGATTAATAGATATGATCACGCGACCTGCAATCATTTAACCAACTAATTACAAAGTCGCTCCACTTAATTGAATCCTAGAAGTTTAGCCACTAGAGCATGACCGCACCTTAAAAATGAATTAAGCGGAAAACTCCATTGACCCTGTTGCTTAATGCTAGCGGCGATCCGTACGACCGTAATGCTTGCCACAAAATATTTCAGCATTTTGTAAGGCTTTTTTTGAATAACCAAAATAGGAACCATCAATAATCGTATAAGGCGGATGAAATGTCATGTTTCGAAGACGATTTATGCTACGGAGAAATATTTTTAAGATTCTTCACAAGCGGCCGACAACCAGCGGAGCAATTCCAAAAATAGTAGTTGATCATCCACTTACAACAGAAGGCGGTTTTATGTCTATCTCGGGTATTAACAACGCCACCCAAACCTATGCGGCTCAATCAGGTAAAATCTCACAAGAAACAGAATCAGCAGTTAAATCAAACTCCACTAGCGCTAAAGAACGCCCGTCCACAATAGTTACCTTAAGTGATGGAACAACGAGTTCTGTGCAACCTGGAACAATGAAATCTTCTATGCCGTTAAGTGAGGCGTGGGGGCCACAATTATTTGTACTAGCTGATAAGAATGGAGATAAAGACTTAAACGATTCAGAATTTGCTGAATTGATGAATCGAATCGGAATGCCATCTGATCAAGCTAAAGAGCTATTCTCAACATTCGACACAATGAATAAAAACAGCCTTACAATTGATGAATTTGCACAAGGCATTAAATCAAATAATTCGCAAGGCAAAGACATTTTCCAAAACGTTATTGACACGATCATACTTAATCCAACAGGAGAAGTGAACGAATCAGCTTTGCAGGATTTTTTAAAGCAAGGTGCAGCTGCTGCTGAGAGTTATTGGTCGAGACATAATACGCGATAAAATTGATATTCCTTTTATGTTTAGTTTGGCAAACCGCTGCCCTATCCATTCTCGGGTGGGGCAGCTAAGCCGGCACCAAATCACCAGCGCAGTCGCGCCTCGGAAAAAACGGTTCAAGCTCCTTACCCATCTGCACAGCTAAACGGCGCTTACAGCGCCTTTCATTCCGCTCTCACTGATAGGATGTGCGGATGATTAGCCGGTGTAGCTTTACGAGATACCTACTTGATTCTACCCTTATGGAATAGATAGCGAGCTTTGTATCCTTAACAGTTGGAAGACTTAGGTTTGAACAAAATGTCTCTTAAAAATAACCAATCGTCTCACTCTTGGAGCGTTCGATGAGTGATGCAAGCCACTGGCTGAGATTTCTGAGTGCCGAAGGCGTGATCCTTGCTCAAACGCGAATCGCGGGTGACTGGGGGATCCAATTCTTTGACCGAGACGGAACCTATTTTCACTTCGTTGTAGAAGGCCACGCATTTGTGGACGTTGAAGGGATGGATCCGATCAAGCTATTACCTGGGGACATCGTACTGATGCCCCAAGGTTCTGGACACAAGATCGCACATTCTCCAGAAAGCCCTGCTTCAGGCCTGAATCAGTTTCTATCGAATCACAACGGCCAATTTAGCAAAGAACCGATCGCAACTAATTTAATTTGTGGGGCTTTTGGTGTCGATCGCTTTATGCTACTTCCTGCACTGCAATCTCTTCCTGCGGTACTTCACTTAAAGGCAAGCTCGGATGATGATGACTCTCCTGTGAGTGCCACCTTGAAACAGCTACGCAGCGAAATTGAGAACGCACAACTCGGCAGTCAAATTCTTGCGAGACACTTGCTATCCGCGCTTTTTATTTATGTTCTACGCGAGTGGGCAGAATCCGCACCTGCGAAGGTTAATACTTGGTTCTTTGCCATGCAGAATCCGAACATTGCGAAAGCACTAGCATGCATCCACGAAGATCCTTCCAAGGATTGGAGTTTAGAAGCACTAGCCCAGCAAGCAGGCCTTTCCAGATCTTCTTTCGCAAAACAATTTCGTGATTCCGTGGGCGAGACACCACACAATTATTTAACCAGATGGAGATTCGGAATAGCATCTAGGCTTTTAGCACAGACAGATCTGACCATCAGCGAAATCGCGTCACAGGTTGGGTATGCCTCTGAACAAGCGTTTAATAGAGCGTTTAAACAGGTCAAGGGTATGACTCCATCGCAAGAGCGCTCTAAAAAAGAGTGACCGAACAGTAGGTGCCTACATTGAAGGGCTTCATGTAGTGAAATGGAAGCATCAGATCACGAGTCCTTTTCGAATCAGAACATGCAACAAGCAACAAGCAACGCAGAGACTAAAATGTAATATCAACGAAACCGACTACGTCGAATGGAACCAAGGTGCGTGGTTTAGAACTGGACTCGTTACTCGTTTGTTCAAAATTCAACTGACACCATTAAGCCCCAATCTCTCGCCTGGATAGGTCTGTATAATTTGGTTTTTTGGAGCTATTGACCCGGATGGAATTCATTTCAAACCGCGGTGAAAGAAATCACTTTTCCGTGCTCTCTCACCTAGTTACTGAAGCGCAAGAAGTCATTCTCTGCTCTGGGTGGATCGATCTGGGTGGGTTGACGCTTCTCAAGCCAAGCCTTGCGTCTGCACTGCACAGGGGAGCCGCAATTACAGTTTTCACGGACGCCAGGCGCACTCCATCCCGGTGTCGACGCTTGCTAGATAGAATGCAGAGGCTGATACACACTGAAGTCTCTGACAAAAAACGGCTGCACACCAAGCTCTACTATTTTGGGTACGAAACCACCTATTCGGTGGTCATCGGCTCTGCAAATCTGACAATGGGTGGCCTGGATTTGAACGAGGAGTTCTCAACGCTGATGCATGGGAGTATTGGCGACACGCATTACCAACAGATCATTGACTATTTTCAGCAGCTCACTGGTGTGTCTAGCAGTGCTTGATACGAAAGCGTCTGTTCTCGTCGAAGGTTTTCACTACCAGTAGTTATTCCTGGCATCGATAGTCACCATCGACCCAATGAAGTTCTCAAAAAAAATCCGCCGCGTAACATCAGCTCCATACCAACCAATAACACCCGGAGCACGCAGCCATGAAACGCCAAATCATCCTCAGCATTGCTTTCTCGGTATTCGCAGTAAACGCTTTCGCAGCCACGTCGGTGAAGCCGGTTGTCGCTGAAGGCGGTTCCGATCGCTTGATTGAAAGTCGTGTTGCTGAAGGTGGTTCTGATCGTTTGATGGAACGCCGCTTGGCCGAGGGCGGCTCGGATCGCCTCATCGAAAATCGTGTCGCTGAAGGCGGTGCAGATCGCTTGGCAGAGCGCCGTCTCGCTGAGGGTGGTTCCGATCGCCTGATCCAGAATCGTGTCGCTGAAGGTGGTTCTGATCGCCTAGCAGAGCGCCGTCTCGCTGAAGGCGGCTCCGATCGCCTGATTCAGAACCGTGTTGCAGAGGGTGGCTCTGACCACCTTCAACAGAATCGTGTCGCAGAGGGCGGTGCTGATCGCCTAGCAGAGCGCCGTCTCGCTGAAGGTGGGTCTGATCGGCTCATCCAGAACCGTACCGCTTGAGCTACAGTGTTCTCAGAACCTGAATGCTTGCTTCAAACGTTATGATGCTCCCTACTTGCCCGGCTATATGCCGGGCTTTTTTATGGCGCCTTCAAACGATGCGTTTGACCAGTCCACGGCTGAGTTCCAATATGGAAAGGTCATTATCAAACGTATGCTGACTCTGGTGGCCAGCTTCGAATCGAAACGATCGGAAGTGTTCAGTTGGGCCCTTCTGCCGCAGCGGACCAGTGACGCCGTCTCTCTTATTGCGCCTGCTTCAACATAAACGCTTGAGCGCGTCCGGTGAGCACGTACCAGCAGTTTCGGTTCAAGCCAGACTCTTTGGTAATGGTTACGCCTGTGATCCCATCGGCACCTTGAGCAAAAGCTGCAACCTTCAGATCGATCAGTACTGTCGACTCCTGGGGAGCCTCCTCGACAAAGCTGCGATGGCAACGGCCTGCTGAAACTTCGGTCAAGACTTGGGCGCCGGCAGGCATCGTTTCGTATTGCTGCACCGTCCGCACCGCTTCACGCTGGTCTTTGATATTGGCGTAACTCTGCTCATTTCCAATCTGCAAATTCGATGAGTGACTTCCACACCCCGTCAGCCCTACGACTATCAAAGACGCAAAAACTGCCTTCATTCTAAGCCCCCCAATCAAAAGGCCAGCATGATAGCCGGGCGAGCTTAAGCTAGCACGCTGAATACCCATATTGCCGCGGCAAATTCGAGGGGGTTTGGTGTTGGTCTAGATATCTCAGGACGTTAGCTAACGCCACGTAGAAACGGCGCGTGAAAAAGGGAATGCAAGTGATGCACCCAGATTAACGACGGGGCAGATAATAATTAAGCACCGAGCATAGCTGTGGCGCACAGAGCCACAGCCCATCCAATCAGTTGTCTTTGCGTGCAACCCACTGTGTGTGTTCTCTAGAGAAAGCGTTTTCCGCGTCTCCAACAAACGAAGAAAATCTTTGCTCGTCCATTTCGGCCCGAGCCTGCTCCTTGATGAACTGAATCTCATAGGCCGTTAGAGCGTAGGACGCTGCTAGCTCGGTGAATCTTTTGGCCTGCATCCAACTGAGTAGACTCGCAGCGAGCGCAACCATCACATCGGTGGGCCAGTAAGGGACAGTCAAAAAGGCAATCCTGACGATTGCCAAGATGACGGCAATTAGGTTCACGGCGATCAATAACCTGAAAAACCACTTGGCGGCGCTAGAGTTGAAGGACGCCTTCGCCTTGTACCATGCAAGCTGATTCTCGATTCGATTTTTCAGATATACAGCCCTGCGCTCGCTCAGCGTCTGAGCGCGGAGTTCAATCATCTTTTCACTGATCTGAGGGCTATCCACGTGCGTGGTCAGTACGCTAGCTAAATCCCGATTCTGATCAAAAACCGCTTTCATTTTCCGTTGAAACATAGCTGTTGCTGCATCATCGTCCACGTTGAAGGGTTCCGCCTTCGAGACATAACGCCAGGTCAGTGTTTTTATCGATTCCGCTACAGCCCGTCCGGCGTACCAGAATTTCTCAGGGCGCTGAATCGCCAGGAAGATTGAACAGCCCAACGCACCGAGCAGCGCAATTGCCTGGACGACAGCCATAGCCCAGTGCGGAAAATTGATCACCGAAAGCAGAGCCGCGCACACCAACAAAAAAAGGTTTGCCCCCAACGCTCTGTAAAAATCTCCCTGTCGATCTTTAGATAACTCATCAGTTGACTGGTACAACGCCGGAAAATCTTTTTCCTGCACGACGACTACTCCCTAGTAACCTAATTTCTTGTAAATTTCGTCGCCATAGTAGTAGTTCTTGCTCGACATTTTTGAGAAATTTTCGAACGCGTAGTTGACGATTTTTTCTGAGAAAGGTACAAAAATTGCTCCTGCCTGGATGAGCAACGCTGGACAAGTATGTTCGGTCATCGTCCGCGCGCCATCGAGATTTACCGCAATGATGCGACACCCCATCTCGATTGCAACCTCGACTTGCCAGCACACATGTTTGTGTTTGTATCGTGTATCTCGCCCTACAAGCACCACCAAAGTATCGGTGGCTCTCATGAGTTCGCTACATTTTAACTTTACCGTTACTTCATCATCAGCATCAAACTCATCGCCAATTTGACAAATTGCATGATTGAAACCGTTATGCCCGCTATCTTTCCAATTAAGCATAGAGCAAAACATATGCCGATCACTGTTGCTAAACGCAACAATAATTTTGGAGCCAGCCATGAAAAATCCTTTTACACGTCAAGGGTGTTAACGTAACACCCAGCCATATCTCACATAAACCTAAGCGTTTGATCTCCTGTTAGGTTGCAGGTTGAAAATTTCGCTCTTGCCCTTCTGAAACGTTTCAATCATCCAGACGGTAGACATGTTGAACATAAACTCCGCCTCATAAGCAGCGGCCTCCTCCACTCGACCAAGTGCTAATAAGCAGTTTGAAAGTGACGCATAGACCCACTTGATGTCGGAACGATCTCCAGCGTCATCCATGGATAGGATGTCATCTAATCCCTCTACAACAGCAACTCTGACTTTTCGTGCGAACATGAAATCAAATTTCATTTCATCGGGGTTCGTCTGCCTTTCCCCTCGGTACTCGTAGCAAAGGGCTAAATTTTCGCCGTTGTAGTAATCTCGACGAACCTCAAAACCGCGGCCATAGTGCTTGATTGCCAAATCGAGATATACCGGCTCGCGTAGCTCCAACCAAAGCCGCCTACAGATCGCTCCAGCGATGCCCAATGTCTCTGGATCATTGGACAGCTCAGGAGTAAGGATATCCAAGACATCCATCGCTTCAAACAATGCCACCAAAACCGTTGGCACCTGGGCCTTGTAGGTTGCAAGAGCTAGTTGCTGAAGAATAAATGGTTCGCCTGGCTTCATCTTCGCTGCAAGCTTCAGCATTTCTTTAGCGTCGGCATGCCGGCTCGCGTTTGTAAACATCTGCGCCCTGTGCATGAGTCCCGCAAGCTTGGTCTGCGCAGCCTCAGCGTCGTCAAGTAACTCTGCGTATTGCTCATCTGTCAGAAGGGGCCGCTGGAGGCGGGGAAGATAGGTATACACCGGGCTATCTGGCTTCTTCGAAACCATCACAGCCGCGATCAATTCGCCCAGTGCAGTACTGGCCCTTCTAGCCTCCCTTGCTGCGATATCGAACCCGATGTGGTTGTATCGGAAGGTGCTGACATGGTTCAAGTCGAAGTATAAGCGCCCTTCATCCTCTACCATGATAATGGTCGAATTCGGCCGCAGAGCGTGCCGGACACCCAGCTCATAGACGGCGTTGACGTTACCCGTTGAAATATCGGCAATGACTAAGTCAGCGCGCAGCAGCATTTCGTACATTTCGGTATCGATTATCCCTGAATGCACGATTTCATCCGCACGGATGCATCTCATATTCTGTGCTGCGACAGCTGGCTGAATGATCGATTCGTAAGTAGCGTCCAGATCCAAGGTACGACCACTTTCAAAATCGGTCTTCTTACCGAAACCCATGATGACGAAACAAACTTTCATTTTCTGCGAGTCTGGATGTAAATCTATTACAGACATGACGACACTCTTGATCCGCGAGCATGGAGAATCCCGAAGCGCCCTCAGCACTTCGAAATTATCCATGGGTTCGATGCATGTTCAGTTAGACAAAACGTTTTATGAATACATTTTGCTCAAAATCCGGCCAACAGACTTGGGTGATCAATATCCGACTATGGCGTCATTAAGAGCATCTACTATGCGATCTCTTTCAAAGCTAGTGGCCCAAGAGGTGCCGATGTTGAGTATTCCATAAGGCGAAATATTTCCCTTAGCGAGCTTAATTGCTGCAAATTTCAGCTTAAGATCAGGCTCTTTCGCTCTGTCAATCTCCCACTCCATCCAATCGCTTTCGTGAGTCTTTTCACCAACAAGCACGAGGATGTGGGTCGCCTCCATCATTTTTTTTGTCAAAGCAGCTTTAACAACTGCTGCATTCGTGCTGTTAATTGCTACATCTGGCCCGCGACTGTCAAACTCAAATTCGAAATCTTCATTTGCATCCCAAGCTTGAAGCAGCCATTTGTAATGAGCATCTTCCGAGTGGTCGTAACTAATAAAAACCTTATGCTTTGCCATTGGTACTGACACCTCTAATTGTTTTTGTATGGATAGGAGTCCCCAGACAGAGCGGACAGTTCCGTCACCTCAAAAGATCATGCACAGAATTTCATGTGATCACTGTAATAAAACAGTCACAGTAAATGAATTACGGAAGCTAATTTGAGTACGAGCATAATGATTGCAAAAAACTACGAAGTACCGAAAACCGGTTCTTAGCCAACTCTTAGCCAACTCTTAGCCAACTCTTAGCCAAGCATGACACTCGTAATGCCACAATGACAGATGCCGGGATAAAATCAACACCCTCGATTCAAAACTCGTCGCTTTTTCGATAAAAGCTGTCGTTACCAAGACTATCTTGACCCCGCAGGCAGTTATTGTGAAAGATATTTTTACCCGATCATTTAGCTGCGATAGCCCCCTGCACCCCGGCGAGGCTTTCCATGCAAGCGCTAGAGCGTTTCCACGCTGTCCCACCGATTTTCAACACTGATCAGTACAGATTCACCAGATGTCTTTCCCCTGCACGTCATCTTGAGAATGAATCGAATACGATAGAAATCGTCCATCATGTCTGAGATGTACACGTCCATATGAAGATGGCTGACTTGAACCGACCGCGGTGGCATGGCAGTCATCTCAAATTTTTGTTCGACGGATTGCGTCCATTTTCCGGGGGCCAGAATGACAGGCACCTGGTCCCGATAATAATCATTCGGAGGTGGAGGAAATCCGGAGCTATCGGTGGCCGTCAGGTACCATTTAATCGGCTCACTGAAGGTGTTTTGAATGCTCAGAGCCTCGTTGGCTACGTCAAACTTTAACGCGATGGTGGGTAACAATGGTTCAAACGGCAGCGCCTGCCTGAAATCGGAATCGCGGTTCCGCAGAATCCGATAGCTGAATATCAGCTCGTCTGTTTCCGAACCTCTCGACTTGTCGGCGACGTATTCAATTCGAATCAACGCATAAAACCCGAAATGATTTTGCAAAACGACAAGACAGCCAATGTGCGGAGTGAGATTGGGTGATAAAAAATCAAGCACGTCCGCATCCCGGACGTCTGAGCACTCACGCGCACTATCTACTAGCGCAATACCCCGAACGGATGGTGTGTCGCTGTAAAGATGGATGGATTGGCTGTCGGCTCTTGTGAAATGAAGCTCAAAACTCCAATCACCGACGCCAATCGTTGTGCGTCCTCCGTAGGTGCCATACCCGAACCGCACAGTACTGGCGTCTTCAACGTTAGACGGTGATGCCACAAGACTCGCTTTTCGAGTCGAGAGGTCTACGCCGATTTTCTTACATATCAACAACGCGAGCTGCTCTGGCTCGAAATTCTTTGCTTCTACAAACATCTCGCCGGGCCGCATCCCGGGAACCTTAACTCGGTCGAACGCCACCTGAAGGACGGAGTCCTCTTTTCGATCCATGCGTGATGCCAGGGCAGCACGTCGCTCGATCTTGCACCAAGGTTTGTCCACATATTCTTTGGAGGTGAACATAACCACGTAGCGAGCACTTGCTCCGTAGATTTCGCTTAGCGTCTCTACGCCATTGGTTCCCCACAGCGTCGGGATTTCGTCTGAGTCGTAGAAGCAACTGACCCCCAAGCCTTTCAAGGATCTTGAGACGCGCTGGACGTACGCACGCTGTTCGCCGGCAAACGAGAGTGCAACTTCGTATTTGAAAATTTGCTCGACGGTCAAAGTGAGAATTCCACGACATTTGAGGTACGAGGATCGTACACAGAATTTTCCTTTTGGAGATCCGTCTGTGAAGTCGATTATGAGATGAGACCCACTAGTGATGACAACTGACTGGGCATCCACTGCTCAAATTGAGAACGAATTGATAGGTACCATAAATGAAAAAGGCCCCTCGCGGGGCCCTCAACACTTAATGGCTACTTTGTACGCCACGTCTCAACTTTGTCTGCTCCATGCTTCTGCTTCCACTGTTTCAGTAGACGATGATTGCCACCTTTGGTCTCGACCGTCTCCCCCGTTTCAGGGTGCTTATAGACCTTAACCTCCCGCGGCCGGCGTGTAGCACGAGCAGGTTCGACGCCTTTTCCTTTGCGACGTCCCGCCTGAGGATCTAACAACGAAATTACATCGGGCAGGCTCCGGCCGTATTCACTTAAGAGTTTTCGAAGCTTGGTTTCGAACTCGATCTCCTTCTGAAGGCCCGAATCGTTTTTCATGCTTTCCAGCTCCGCCATCTGCGACGCTAGTTGCTGCTCCAGCTTTCTGTACTCGGCAAGTCGTGACATGGAATAGCCCTACTCAGGTTGAGAATGGATACCGTGAAGCTTGTAGTCTCTACTGTGACAACCCTGTCCGTGATGGAACTCACTTTTTTTGCCTACTCTGAAAAGCATCGAGTGATTTTTCGCCAACACTGGACAGCGTTAAAAGATTCCAAATTGCGATGCACTGCGTAGTATTCATACTAGAACAGGAATTTTGCATAGCGAGCGACTCTAATGATGTCGTTCGAAATTATAGTGTTTCAGATCGTCTTCATGACCCTACAAATCATTTCAAAACGTAGAAAGGAAGCGATGAGGCTCCATAAACCCTACTGAAGCCTCTCCGGAAGAACCTGCAAGATTTAAGGTTTATCAAACACTCGGCGAGCCTTGAAATGGCTACGCAATAGGAAATAAGCCAGGCTCCAGCCTATGAGCCCGAATATCAAAAGGGCGAATCCTATCGAGTGGGTTGCTTTCAAAACCCCAATGAAAAGTGGACTAAGCAGGGCAATAATCCCGACTGCCATCGCAATCGTCATTGCCACGGGCTTGACCGCTGATAGCTTCACGACCTCCCCGTCCGCTAATTGCGCTGCGTACAACGTGTGAGTGCCCAGAATGCGTGGAACCATAGCTAATTTAACGGTACGTCCCACTTTTATGAACGATCTCATATAGTCATCGCAGACGACGTTTTTAACGCGCGTTCCGTTGACCTTCACAAACGAGAGCGTTCGCTCGCCATCTGAATATGAGCCAAAACCTATCTCCTCAACAACGCCGTCGAGAATCAGAATTCCCACAATCGCAACTCCTAGGTGACTTGTCAGAACGTGTCAGATGGTTTTCGTTAACAGCACAGAGCCGCTCGTAATGTCTATGACATCTATGCGCTGGGGCGCGATCAGGACCCAGCGCTGGGGGCCAAGATTTCCACCTAGACGCTCACGTTCTACAGACTGGACGTATCCATAAACTTCTATTTTTACGTTCTGCCGAACCGATTCTATTTGCCTCGCTTTCGCGTCATCTTTAATTTCAAAAAAAATCTTTGATCCACCGGAGAAACCTATGTAGTAGGGAACGGGACCTGGATTGAGGTAGCAGCGTAGTTTCGGCGCCTGAGCTAGCGTCGTTGCGTTGCGTGACTCCTCATCGGTGTAACTCACCTTGTCCGAAAAAAGACAGTTGTCCAGAGCAAAGCCTTTTCTTTCGAAATCATAGCCAGACAGGCTAACGGGCACCCATTCATCAGAGGTGAATTTCACCAATGATTTCCCTTTCAATTTACTCGCTTCACTTATAGCAATAGCGTTGATTTTATCGGCAAGATCTTTTTTCTTGAAATTATCTGAGCTAGAAAGCCGTTCACTTCCCAAACGCGCCAATTCCGGATTCGTTTTACGCGCATTGAATGCGTCCCCGACAGAATCCGAAATGTCATCCGCGCCCTCTTCCCAATCTCGTTTTGCGTTATAGAAATTGAAGGCAATCATGGGGTTTCTCATGTCCAGATATTCACGAAAGTCTCCAATACCTGGGTTCGCGAACATCACGCTTTGAGGTTTGTTCTCGTCCTCAATTTGCTTGAGTACTGCCTCATTTTCCACCTTTTGAGCATCACCGGTTTTGATTTCGGATTCGTGGTTTGCCGTACTAGGCTTGGTGCCCTTCTCTCCCGCCCCATCACCACATGCACTTAATCCAACACAACCCAAAAGAATAGCGGTTGCCACCACAGATCCGCGCGGTGCGCAGGTCGATCTCAATTTCATGCGTTGCTCCTGATTGTTTTCCTACCGCGACAGGCCAATTAGCCCTGGGCACCCTGGATTCCTCATCCAACACCGCAAACTACCAAATCGGTAGTATTTCGAAAAGTCGAAAATAGCACGATGGCAGCCTTCCGCACCTAGAAGACGTCATGAAGACGAACACGCTCTCCCGAAGACTCAAGATGGCACGGCTGTGCACCACTTTTTCTCAGGAAGAATTGGGTATACGTATTGGGTTAGAGCCAGCGTCTGCTAGTGCCCGAATGAACAGGTACGAGCTGGGTAAGAGGATGCCTGATCCCGAACTCGTCGAGCGTATTGCAGCGGAACTGGATCTTCCCGCCGCATACTTTTATTCAGTGGATGATGCTGAAGCAGATCTTTTAATACGGTTTTTTCGGCTCAGCGACGAAGGCAAGGCGAAGCTAGCTAAGTACATAGCGGACTTATCTTAGAACTACCTACTCCTGGCGTGTCTACCTGCCCGTCCACGTCACTCAGTATCTATCCCCATCCAGACAAAACCCGAGATCATTGAGTACGTGGTTCAACGCTCCCACGATTCTGGATTCCGCGCGCAACTCAGCATTTGTGTAGGTCAACGCTACAGCGAGGCGCATCTGCATTTCCGTGAGACTGCCTGGCTCGAACGACCACACCTGAATCTTCGATACGCTGGCGTCGTTGTGGTGGAACGCCCCGATCAGTTGAGTCTTCGAGGACAAGATTCTCCAACTCTCCAAAGACACTCCATACGTTCGTTGCGGCCAATCCGCTAGCATCGTTCTTTGGTCCAAAAAGGTGTCACCTACGCTAACCAGTGATTCCTTCAGATCTCGAACGGTAACGTCGAACAACCTAGGGGACGAAACGACGTCCCTTACGTCATCCAAATCAATCAACGAATCACCATCTTTGAGCCACTCACGCAGATCCTCGATTAGTTTTTCGCGGTTGGCCATGCTGTATTTCATTGGTTACGACCCATAGTGAATCTCACATCTCGGATGGTGGTAATGCATGCGTCGGTTGGGAGCCCGGTTACCGCAGATAGCGCAGATATGGACCGACGCTGATTCCGCAAGATTGAAAACACCTTCTACAAAATCGTCGCCGCCTCGGTAATAAATCCGCAAACCGCCGAATTTTTCTTTTACTTCCTCCACTGTGACCTCACCGCATCCTGGGCTGATATCCGTCCTGGCAGACACGAGCGCGAAGGCGTGATTGAGGATATCGAACCAGCCGTCCCCACACTCAAAGCCCCAAAAGAAGTGATCGTCGACAATCGTAGCGTTCGGAAAGAGAGAGAGGTTGGGCTTGCAAAGCAAATGCTCTAGAGCTGGACTCACTTGAAATACCCCCTATTGGATTGGCCAGATGATTTTTCCACCGGCTTGGGATGCGCTCCCTAGAGAAACGGGATAAACGCTGCCACTCACGACCTCGTAGACGTATTTGCTGCCGTCCTCTCCTGCACTTGCCAGCAGCCTCTTGAGCGGCTCCATCCGCCACTCATCCGTACCGTTCAACCATCCCGGCGATACGAGCTGGACCGCACTCACATAAGCGCTTTCCGAATCCGACTGCACCAGGGTCATCAGGCCAAGAACATCCGGGATCAGAAACTGCTGTGCGCACACGTGATCGGGATCTCCATCCTGGAAATATTCGTGCGTCACATAAAACCATTCCCGGTTTGCGGACTGAGCTACAAATGCCCAGCGTGCGGTGTTCTGCCCGAAAGACGGCAGCATCGGTAGCCTCGCGGCCTCATATGTTTCGAACATATAATTTCTCTAAAAGTGAAAATGAGCAGTATAGTGCGTGGCATTATACTGCTCATTTCATGCTTCATCATCCCTTTTGCGGGATGAGAAAATGGAACTGAACGCCGCGTTCGCGGAAGCGCTCAAAAATTTACGAAAGCGGCGCAAGCTCACTCAAGAAGATTTTGTGACGGTGACCAGCCGGGGATATATGAGTCAGCTTGAGCGTGGGATGAGGTCACCTACGCTTGATAAAGTTGGGGATCTCGCCGCTGTCATGAGCGTTCACCCAGCAAGCCTCATCATTGGAAGCTATTTGGAAGAATCGCCGTACCAAGACCTTGAGTCTCTTTTCGACCAAATACGAGCTGATCTAGCTTGGGAGTATTCGGATCAGGAAGACGATTCGGCTTTGGAAAAGTAGGTTTTGATACGTAAGTCAACAGGAAGACTGCTCACAGGACGCGGGAATGATCGATCAGGTTGAGGAAGGTTTGCACATACCATACTTATCGTCGGCTTTTCTGAGCATGCTCGACGCTCGCTCCGATTGGTTGACTATTTCGACGCTCATTCGCGAGGGAATACCCTCGTCGTTTTTCGATGAACTGGGTCTCCTAGTGGGACTGTCTCCAGCAGCGCTTGGCAGGCTGCTGAAAATAAAAGCGTCCAAGCGTCTGCGTTGGGACAAGGCGGGCTTCCTGAACCCAACAGACGGCGATTACCTATACCGGCAAGCGATTGCTCTAAACAATGCACTTGGGCTTTTTGAAGGTAACCGCTTGGCCACTTGCGAATGGCTCACTAGCCCCGCCGCGGCTTTAGGGCACAAGACTCCCGCTGAACTACTCTCGACCTTCGTTGGTATCGATCTCGTAGAAGCTTTCATATGGCGGATTGAGCACGGTGTGACCGCCTAACCATTAGCCGAAAACACCGGAAAAATTACAGTTGAAAAAAGTGACATGGTTTTGGAGTGCGCGGCAATCTGATTCATGGGACGCTGAAAACTCCCCTAAAACCGGAGTGAAGCAATGCATAAAATCAAGAAATTGTTCAGAATTTTGAGGAACCAGACGCCTCAAACCTATGCTCTTTTCGCCGTCTTTCCGTTCTGCTGGCAACGGATGGCGGATAAGGACTGGGATCTGATCCTAGCCACCTTTTCCATCACCCAGGAAATCGGAATTTCGCATGCGCTGCCCTACATCCTGGGATGTGCACTTGTCACGTTCGTAACTCTGGCAACTGCTGGCCTGATCCTGCACCTCAAATACAAGCAGCCAGCAGCATCGATCGCATAAATCGAGCTGCTGCCAGAATGAACTGAAGGGGCTCACCTGAGCCCTTTTAGTCAAACGTTAAGATCCGATGTAGCTAGTTTTCACAACGGTGTAAAACTCTTGCGCGTATCGACCCTGCTCACGAGACCCATAGGACGAGCCTTTGCGGCCACCAAAGGGAACGTGATAATCAACGCCGGCGGTGGCCAGGTTGACCATCACCATGCCCGCTTGCGAGTGGCGCTTGAAGTGATTGGCGTACTTCAGTGATGTAGTCGCGATACCAGCTGACAGACCGAACTCGGTGTCATTGGCCATGTGCAGCGCAGCTTCGTAATCGGCTACACGAACGATGTTCGCCACTGGGCCGAATACTTCTTCCTTGCTAATTCGCATCTCGGCAGTGCTGTCTGAGAACAATGTCGGGGCAAGGAAGTAACCTTCGGTGTCGCAGGTGACTAGCTCACCGCCGGTGACCAGTCGCGCGCCCTCCTCTTGGGCAATATTCACGTAACTGATGTCCTGATCCAATTGTGCTTTGGACACAACTGGACCGATGTCGATACCCGATTGCAACGCATGACCAACTCGAATTGAGCGCATACGCTCGGCCATGGCGGCTACGTACCGATCATGAATTCCCGCCGTCACAATGAAACGACTCGATGCAGTGCAGCGTTGGCCAGTCGAATAGAACGCACTCTGAACAGATAACTCAACTGCTTGTGCGAGATCAGCATCGTCGAGAATAACCTGCGGGTTCTTACCACCCATTTCCAGCTGTACCTTGGCCTGGCGCGCAATGCACTCAACAGCAATTTGGCGACCCACACCCACTGAGCCGGTGAAACTGATGCCGTCGACTTTTCGGCTTTTAACCAAAACGTCACCAACAACACGACCGCTTCCCATCACCAGGTTGAAAACACCTGGTGGAAAGCCAGCCCTAGAGATAATTTCAGCAATCGCCCAAGAGCAACCCGGCACCAATTCTGCGGGTTTAAGCACGACGCAATTACCGTAAGCCAAAGCCGGGGCCGTTTTCCATGCCGGAATAGCGATGGGAAAGTTCCAAGGAGTGATCAACCCAACCACACCGAGAGGCTCGCGCGTAACCTCGATGTTGACGCCCGGGCGGACAGAAGGAATGTAGTCTCCCGACAACCGTAGGCATTCACCCGCAAAGAATTTGAAGATGTTACCAGCCCTGGTCACTTCACCAATCGCGTCAGGGAGCGTTTTACCCTCTTCACGCGCCAGCAATGTTCCTAGCTCCTCGCGTCGAGCGAGAATTTCGGTACCAACCTTATCTAGAGAATCGCTACGGGCTTGGATGCTTGAGATTGACCAAGCCGGGAATGCAGTTCGCGCAGCATCAATCGCGGCGTTTACCTGAGCCACGTCGGCCTCAGCATAATGGCCAACGATGTCGGAAAGGTCTGAGGGATTGACGTTGATCGAATTGCTCGCGCCGCTTACCCACTCACCACCGATGTAGTTTTTGAAGAAGATTGGGTCAGACATGAAATTCTCCGAGGAACATGGCCGCGTATTTGCCGCGACTGCTTGGGAATGCTGACCGTCGACGCTTCCTATAAACGCAAACGGCTAGCGAATGGTACCTGTAGCTCAAGTCAATCCTATGTCTACAGCTCAGTCACAAGGGTTTACGACGCTAATCTTTCGTAGACTTCTGCGGTGGTCGATAGCAATTGAAAGGACAATTCAGGGCCGAGCTTCACCTGCGTTTCCGCCTGAGCCGAACACCAAGCGTCGTACGCAGCTTTGTATTTCTGGACCCCGCTTACCGTTAGTTGCAGCCCAAAAGATCGCTTGTCGATAACTACCCCGTCAGGCATGTCCACGGTTTCAATCCAGCCAGCGGCTATTAGCGGCTTGAGTCCCCTGCTCAACGTGCTTCGGTCCATGCCCATCTCGACTGCGAACTCAATATTGGCGATCGGCCCTAATCGATGCATCCGCTGAAGCATCGAAAACTGCGGCGATGTCACGCCATAGGGTGCGAGGTGCGCTTCGTAAATTGCAGTCATGCGTCGTGCTAACTGACGTACGCTGGTGCATAAACATTTGGTTGCCATTTTATATCCCATGAATTTCATCTACACGATGCAGAAGCATCGTTGACTCAGCAGTTCATTCATCATTTTCGTACTGGAAATGATGCTCCACCAATTCCTACTCACCCGCGACGAATGAAGCTTCCGACTCCTGTTTACTCGGGAGCTGCGGATTTGATTTTGACATCAATAATTGAGTCATTACCAAAGAGACAATTGCGACGCCTGCTGCCGTCCAGGTTGCACCTCCGAATCCTGCTTCGAAAGCAGTGCGCAGCGATGCTGCAACGCTTTTCTGTAAATCGAGAGGCAATTTCGAAAGGACCAGCGCTGCATCTCCAGCTGAGAACCGCTTGGCAATTTCAACTGCATCGCTGGGGGCCAGCCCAATGGTTTGGGCGATTGGCATAAATTTTTTAATCATTGTCGTTCCAAGAATTGCACCGAGCGCCGCCACCCCAAAAAGCAGCGCCGTGAAGCGAGTAGTGGAAGCAATTCCTGACGCAACGCCGGAGCGATTCGCTGGAAGCGCACCTTGCATGGCTTTGGCTGTTTCACCATTTAAGATCCCCGCACCGGTGCCCGCGATTATCATTGCCGCTGCGAACTCGTAATACGAGGCATCGGCACCAGACAAAAGCGCCATGACGATATTGCCGCCAGCAGTGATGCATAGGCCCAAAGAAATGATCGAGCGCGGCGCCCAAGTGAGTCTTGCGCCAAGGCGAGGGATCAAAAACATTGGTAACGCAAACGGGAGCATTGAGATGCCTGCAATTACCGGAGAAAAACCGAAAGCGTTTTGCAGGTATAGCGGCAGATAAAAGATCATTACCTGGGCGCCCGCTGCGTAGCCCACCATAGCGAAAGCCGTTCCTCCAAAATTCCTCGATCTAAATATCTCGAAATCTACCATCGGGTCTGCTTGGCGCTTTTCTACAAAAACGAAGAGCGTTAGAAGCACTACACCACCGAGCACCCGCCAAACCACTGCCGGCGCCATCCAGCCTAGTGCATTGCCATCAATCACCGCCCAAGTCAGTAAAAAAAGACCGCTGCTGAAGGTAAGAATACCAAGGTAGTCCAGCCCTTTTGCATCAGGATCACGGGACTCGGGGATTACTTTGATGGTGGCGACAACCAAGATGGTGCAGATCGGAACATTTATAAGAAACGCCCAGGTCCAACCAAAGGCACTCGAAATTACGCCGCCGATTATAGGACCGCAGGTTATGGCCACTCCCAAGCTCGCCCCCCAAAAGGCGTAAGCTTTTGCACGTTCTGCGCCTTGAAAAGTGTGATTGATGACCGCGAGGGACGCGGTGAGCAGTAAAGCTGCACCTACCCCTTGGACTGCTCTAGAAATATTGAGCATCAATGGAGAGATGGCCAGGCCGCAAGAAAGCGATGCGAGCCCGAAAATAATCATTCCTAAAATTGCCGAGAAGCGCCGGCCGACTTTGTCGCCGAAAGAGCCAGCGGCGAGCAACAGCGCGGCAAATGGAAGTACGTAGGCTGTGATGACCCACTGGACGTCCGCAAAGTCGGCATTCAATGAGCTGGCGATCGTAGGAAGCGCTACCGCGACCACGTTTGAGTCGAGCATAACGAGGGAAGACACCAAAGCGATGACGATCAAGATCACCCTTTGATTATTCGGTGCCGCTGAGGCGTCGTTCACGATAGTGCCCTGCTCTCAATGAATAAAAACGGCACGACGCAAGGTCGTGCCATTTGAAATGAGGTCGCATTGCTATCGAAAAGGTTGAGAACGCGCATGTCGGCATTGATTAACTCAACTCCAATTCACGCAGCCCATGGCAGTCGATGCACATACAACGATGTATATGCAGTTATACACAATCATCTCATGTCGGTCTAGCTACGATTACTCGCATCAGACCACTGGTTTGGGGGAGTATTGATCATGCCCTCGTGGACAGCCCCCACGCGTTTTATTAAGCGTGGGGGCTCAAGACCATCGCGCCTTACTTCGCGCTTGCGGCCTTCTCAATCGCTTTTACAACGCCGTTCACATCAGTGAGGAAAGGAGTGTGGCCGGTGTCTAGGGTGACTTCTGATTTGACCGGGGTCGATTTGATCATTCCTGCTTGCAGCCACGGACTAACGACCTGATCACGGGTTGTATGGACGTAAAACTTGGGTACTGATCCAAATGCTTTCTCGGTCAAGCTCACAGGTGTGGCGAGCGGGCCAAGTGGCTCATCCAGAATCAGTCCAGGTATGACCTTGCGCAATTGTTCAGGGCCATCGTTTGCAAACAGATCTGCACGAGCGCTTTGCTCAACGCTGGCCATCCCATGCACTTTGTCGACGTTCAGATGAGGGCCGATTTTGGCATCGATATCGCTTGTAGCCAGCGACAACAGAGAGTCACCGTTTTTAGGCAGGTAAGCAGCGAGGTAAACAAGACCGCGAATTTTTGCTGGTTTTGCCTCTGCCACATCGGAGATGACAATACCGCCGAAGCTATGGCCGACCAATACGACTGGCGTTTTGACGCCGCTGATTGCGCTCAATACGGTGTCGCGGTACAGGCTCAAGCTAACTTTGTCAGGAGAAGCGGGATTACCTTCGCGACCCGGGAGCGTTGGCACGATAACCTGGTAACCATCGGCTTTAAGGCCGGCTTCAACGCCTTGCCAAATGCCCGCGTTTTCAAATGCGCCATGAACCAGTGCGATGGTAGGCTTGGTATCGGCATGTACGGTGCCAAAGGCAGCAACGCCGGATAAAGCTAAGAGAGCAGCTAACTTTTTCATAATGAACTCGGTTGAGAAAATGTGCGCCCACGATAGAACCCAACCTGATGAGTGAGAATGATCTGAACACCGCGAGTCTTGCCCTGGACTCCAGACATCATGAATCGACACCGAAAGTCGACGTCCTTTCTCAAGTGCTCGCTCTCGTGCGCCTCAAGGGTGAAACGATTTTCACTAATGCGCTTGATAGCACCCCAGTACACGTAGTCGAAGGAGCATCACGCTTCTACTTTGTCGAGTCTGGAAAACTATTGGTAAAAATTGAGGGTTCCAGCGAACCCGCTCTCGATGTCGAAGAAGGTGATCTCGTATTGCTCGCACACGGACATGCGCACACCATTCACAATGCTACCTTTGCGGCAACAGAAGACCGAATGTCCAAGATGGATGAAGCACGGGCAAGGCAGGTAGCAGAGGCTGATCGAGAGACTCGCTACATTGGTGGGTTGTTTCGTTTTGACGGTGGGAAATTACCGCCAATTCTTGCTGCACTTCCGTCTCTCATTCATGTACCCGCGGGTCCGAGTGGGACACCGGCTTGGTTACAAGCGATCTCCCACTTTCTTCTTCACGAGTCGGGTCAGACTCAACCTGGCGCCGAACTGATGGTGTCGAGGCTGATAGATTTGCTGGTCATTCGTGCATTGAGAACCTGGTCCGCAACCGCCCCAGGAAGATTGGGTTTTATCACAGGCCTGAGCGATACTCGCATTGCGCAAGCCCTTGCAGCTATTCACGCTGCTCCGTACAAGGCCTGGACCGTATCCGAACTGGCGGCAATTGCCACCATGTCCCGCTCCAGCTTCGCGGACCGATTTTCAGCGACCGTAGGCCAAGCCCCGCTTCACTACTTGACCCGCTGGCGGCTTCACCTAGCCGCAGAAATGCTGAGTGGTGGCTCAATGAGAGTCAGCGACGTGGCACACCGTGTCGGTTATGCGTCAGATGCTGCGTTCAGCCGTGCCTATAAATCTTGCTTCGGTCACTCACCCCGTGATGCATCGCCACGTGGCTGATGCTGCCACCGCCTCTTTGCATCTAGACCGTAACGTGGTCATCGCATAAAACGACTCTCGGGGACTGTAGGGCATCAGCCTAGTCTTCTTTGATCTTGACCAATTGATCGCGGATGCCTGCTACGGCTGCTTGGATTTCCATCACGCTGTCTTTGCTTAACCCTACAGCCGCTTGAATACATTTCGGCACTTCCAGCGCTTGGGATTTCAACGCTCTCCCCTCGTCAGTCAGTTTTACCCGTACCTGACGCTCATCTTGCTGATCACGTCTACGCGAAACAAATCCTGCGGCTTCAAGCCGTTTCACCAGCGGCGTGAGCGTGCTGGACTCTAGGAAAAGCGCGCTGCCGAGATCTTTAATGATCTGATCATCCTTTGCCCACAACGCCACCATGAGCAGGTACTGGGGGTACGTCAGACCAATAGCCTCCAATATCGGCCGGTAAAACTGAGTCAACGCATGGCCGGCTGAGTAGATCGAGAAACACAAAAACTCACTCAACGGCGCGAAATCTTCATCGCTGCTTATCTCTGAATTAGACACCTAGACCTCCCCATCAGTAATTGAAGCCAAATTATTACGTGCACGATTCAATCGCAAGCTATTGACAGGTAATTTTACCTGCTGCACGATTAGTCCCATAACGATTCATTAGCGCACTAATTACATATTCTTCGGCCTTAAGAGGCCATCACTGGTAGAGATCCAAATGAAAAAGATTTTCTCAGGCCTGGCATTAGCCACTGCCCTCGCTACGGCGACCTTCGCGAACGCAGCGGACGTTAAACCTACTGTGATCTTGGTTCACGGTGCGTTCGCAGACTCTTCCAGCTGGAACGGCGTTGTAAAAATCTTGGAAAAAGACGGTTTTCCAGTGATAGCTGCGGCGAATCCGTTGCGTGGAGTGGCGAGCGACGCCCAATTTGTGGCCAGCATAGTCAAAAGCGTAAAAACACCGGTGATACTGGTTGGCCATTCCTACGGTGGCCCCGTCATCAGCGAAGCAGCATATGGAAATCAGAATGTGAAGAGCCTGGTGTACGTAGCAGCGTTTGCTCCTGAGGTAGGCGAAACAGCGGCAGAATTGTCAGGTCGCTTTCCAGGTGGAACGTTGGCCTCAGCATTGGCAGCGCCTGTAGACCTCGCGGATGGAGGCAAAGATTTGTACATCCAACAGGAAAAATTCCACGATCAGTTTGCTGCCGATGTGCCTGCGGCAGACGCCCGCCTGATGGCTGCCGGCCAGCGCCCGGTAACCGTCGCAGCATTAAACGAAGCGGCAACTGAGCCAGCTTGGAAAACCATACCTTCGTGGTTTGTTTACGGCGACGCCGACAAAAACATTCCACCTAAGGCCCTAGCATTCATGGCTGAGCGCGCCCACTCGAAACAAACGGTCGTCGTCAAAGGTGGCTCCCATGTCATCATGGTTTCCAATCCAAAAGCAGTTGCTGCGTTGATCGAAAAAGCTGCTGAGTAATCTTCCAAAAGCTGCCAAACGGCTCGATCGATTGGCAGCTTTTGATTTCGAGAATCCGCTCTCGAAAGCCCCATTCAAAACCGTCGATATAAGTGCACAAGCCACTACACCAGCGCTCTCAAGACCGACTGCTCTTTATCGAATAAATTGCTCTCTAGCCAGTTTGGGTAAGCATTGCCGATGTGAAACATACCCATGGTCGCTTTCCGGCAAAGCCGGCTTTACGCGTACGTACTCATGACTAAACTCTAATCGATGATGATGGAGGTAAGGTATGGGCTCCAAAAAGCGGCTTAACAAAACTAATGCTCCCCCCGGACATAAACCTGATTTCGCTGGGAATTCTCGTACCAGTGACGATGCCTCCACTCGACCGGCGCTTTCCTTGGCCACGCTGTTATCTGAAACGGTGCTGCCGGAAATCGACAGAGAGTGGGAAAATTTGACTCCGGTTGGCCGGGAATTTAGATGAGATGCCGTTAAGTACGTTGGTGGATTCGGTGACCCTTTGTCGAGAACGCCGGCTTTGCCGAATCCAACCAGCGAAGGTGTCCCACTTCCGGGTAGCCATGCTTGTCCAAGGACTGAGCAATGATCGAATGCATAGAGCTTTATGGAGCGAACACAGGTAATAGCTTAAGAGCCGCCATAAGCCTTGCAGAAGCGGGTGTTCCCTTTTTCGTTCGCCGGCTGGATTTGCGAGCAGGTGATCAAAATCAACCCGATTACCTGAAGCTGAATCCAGCAGGGAAAGTCCCTACCTTGGTAGACAATACGTACTCCCCTCCCCTGATCATCAATCAGTCTAACGCCATCATCCATTACGCCGATGCCAAAGTGCCTAACCACTTGATGCCAAGTGAACCCGGGCCAACGCGTCTAAGGGTATACGACCGATTTTTCTACTTTGTCACGGATGTAATTGCCACCAGCCACGCTGGATTTTTTCTTCACCAACTCGATCTCAACGAAGCCGCCCGACCATTGGATGAGCGCGCTTTGGAAAATATGAAGCGCGCCGAAGCGTTTCTCGAAGGCGACTTCATGGCGGGAGATGCTTTTTCAATGGCAGATATCGCCGCTTTCACTTGGGCTCTGTCTGTGAAGAAGCAACTGCCCTGGAAACAGCTCCCTCGCATGAAAAGGTGGTTTGAAGTCATGAGTGAGCGACCTGGCGTAAGGATCGGATTGCGAGCGTTTCAGGAATAGGTTTCCAAATTTAAACGCGCCCAATGAAGTATTTCAGCAGGCGGCACAACGGCACTCGGGCCTGACTTGCCCGAGTTTGGAACGGTTCATCAGCCTAAGGTGAGTCTCGATCATGGCGTATGATTTTTACTGGATCAGCGGTAGCACCAACGTCTGGCGTGTCATGCTGACACTTGAGTACAAGGGCATTCCCTACAACTCCCACCGTCTTGATGCGAGTAAAAAGGAACACAAAAGTCCAGCATATCTAGCGATGAATCCGCGGGGTAAAGTCCCCACGCTTAAGAGCGGTGACACCGTAATCCATGAGTCGTTAGCCATCATGGCCTTTCTGGAATGCGAGCATCCCACACCAGCGCTATTTGGCGAATCAGCTGCGGAGACCGGGCTCATTTGGCAACGCATCCTGGAGACGATGAATTACAACCGCTATCCGATTGAAGAAGGTCTGATTTTTCCTCTCTTTAGGGGTGAGGCCAGTACTCAACCCGAATTGCTTCGAACCGCAGCCTCTGCGGTAAATGAAAGCTTGATTTGGATTGAGGAAATTCTCGGTCAGCAGCCCTTCCTTGCAGGAAGTTCACCGACCGCAGCTGACATTGCAGCAATGCCCATTTTTCAAATGCTAGCTCGGGTCGGAAGGTATCCGGACTCACTCAACCTGAAGCTCGGATTCGACAGTCTCCCAACAACGCATCCCGCGATCTCTGCATGGCTAATGAGACTGGAGGCACTGCCAGGTTATGAAGCAGCTTACCCTCCTCACTGGAAAACATGATGCCGAAGACCACTTAACGGCTCGCTCCCTGTGATAAATCTCGTTCTCCGAATTAGTGGATATCTACTTCCTCGAAGGATGGACCTTACCCCCTGATGCCATCGGTGCCTCTGATCGGAGCTGAAAAATGGACAAGCAAAAACCAATTCTTATCACGGGTGCGGCGGGGAGCATCGGTGCTGTCGGTAATACCATCACCTCATTATTGTTGAAGCAGGGTAGAAAAGTTAGGGCAATGGTCCATCGCGAAGACGAACGTGCTCAAGCATTGCGAGACAAGGGAGCGGAGGTCGTCGTAGGGGACCTTCTCGACCTTGAGGATATGCATCGGATAATCGAGGGGTGCGACACAGTCTATTTCAGCATGTCGGTATCCGATGATTATCTGGCCGCAACCGTCAACGTTGCAGCAGTGGCCAAACATCACAACGTCAAGGCCTTCGTGAACATGTCTCAGATGACTGTTGCTCAGATGAGCATTACGAAAACGACCGAGAGCCCTCAGCAAAAATTTCACTGGCTGGCAGAGCAACTACTCAACTGGTCAGGCTTACCAGTTGTCCATGTCCGCCCTACTGTCTTTATGGACGGCTTTTTTCTAAAATTTTCAGCAGAGACGATCAAGAATCAAAATGAAATACGTGTTCCTTTTGGCGATGGGAAAACGTCGCCCATTGCGGCAACAGATGTAGCTGCGGCATTCGCAAAAATTCTCGGCGATCCCGCACCGCACATCGGATCGACCTACCACCTGACCGGGCCCGACTCAGAAAATATGTATTTCTATGCTCAGCAATTCACTGACGTGCTCGGACGCTCCATCCAGTACGTTGACGTTTCGGTCGAACAATGGCGAAGCGCAATGCAAGGTGCCGGTCTCTCAGAACACGTTCTTGACCACCTAACCACGATGGGTAATCTCCACCGTGCAGGGAGGTACGCTCGCATGACTGATGATTTCGAAAAGCTGACAGGAAGGAAGCCCATAACAGTGAAACAATTTATAGAGGATCATCTAGCCAGCTATGACAGACGTTAAGAGCTTAAATTTGTTGAATTTCGAATGCGACCAGATCTATCCGTATGTCACAGGGCATCCGTGTTTGCCCTCTAAATTCAACGACCTAGCGCGCTTTAAAATTTATTCACCGTCCCAGTAATCCACTGCATCTACCTTTTTGCCAACCGTATAAAAGCGTGGAGCAGCTTCATTGGCATCATCGAACACCATGAATTTATCCGAATCGGGATACTCACATATGTCTGGTGATTCTTGGGTGCTGATTGCTAAATAGCGCAATTCTCCCATGCTGCTATTTACGATCTGGTGCGCGGTTTCAGGACCACCAGGTGGGCAGGCGATAATATCCCCCGCACGAATTGGAAACCTGCCTTCTCCGATACGAATTTCTCCGGTCCCGACCAGGACATGAAACATTTCTTCGTTCACTCGATGGCTATGAAATGGGCATGATTGCATCCCCGGCTCTAATGCTATTAATCGATAACCTAATTTTCGAGCACCGAGTTGTTTACCGATGCGTGCCGAGCGCTGTTTGTAGCGCTGAGCAGTGCCGCCTGCGGGACCAATGCTCTGAGGCAGTGGTTCGAGATCGGCTTGATCCAAATTAATAATTGCAGGATGCATAATCCACCTCATTCATTTGTGCACGACCAGTATTCTTAAGCCCTAGACCACCATGCGGTGATGCAGATTTATCGTTTTGCATGCCCAACCCATCGAATGACAAGCTGAGCTTCTGAAGCTGAATGGCCACGTGAGCCGTCGTCATCGATCAGTCCTGTTGAAGTTGATAGGAGCTTCTTGCAACGATCAGTACCTTAATCAAACGCTCAATATCGTCATCAGTCGTCCGCCACGAAGAAATACTGAGTCGAAACGCGGCTTTGCCACCCCAAGAAGACATGCCAAACCAAACCTCCCCGGACTCATGTGCAGCGTTCTGAATGGCCTGAGTTTCGGCGTCGCTCTGCCCTCTTACGATCACCTGATTCAGAACAACACGATTGATGACATCAAATCCTGCATCCCTCAGTGAATCAGCTAAATGGGTCGCCTGAGAACAGTGTCTTTCGACCATTTCTGCGACACCCTGACGACCGAGCGTCCTCAGGATTGCCCACACAGGTACTCCCCGCGCCCTACGTGAGAATTCGATCGTCAGATTTTTTTGCGCTTTTGCTGTCCCCGCGGCATATGCAGCATCACTGTTCATTGCCGCTGCGAGCAGAGAAGGATCCTTGCAGATCGCCATGGCGCAGTCATATGGAGTGTTCAACCACTTGTGACCATCGACAGTCCAACTGTCGGCACCTTCAACACCGTCGGTGTAATGACGGAGCTTTCCAGAGGCTCGCGCCCATAATCCAAATGCACCATCGATATGGATCCAGGCACCGGCTTCACGCGCTTTGGGAATAATCTCGTTGAATGGATCAAACTCCCCTGTGTTTACCTCGCCGGCCTGCAAGCAAACGATGGTTTTATCGTCCAGTGCAGGCATCCGCGCGGGATCGATCCGGCCATGTTCATCAACGGGTGCCACCAACAGCCGCGAGGATCCGAAACCGAGAATTCTCAGAGCCTTTAGAATAGTGATGTGGGTCTTTTCCGAAACAACCACCCGGATTTCGGGTGCGCCATAGAGCCCATCCTCATCAGGGTTCCAACCTGCTCGAATCAGCAAAGCGCGTCGCGCTGCTGTCAGACACGTCAGACTGCAAGCCGTTGCAGAAGTCCCGAAACCAACCGCGCTTTGTTTGGGCAGATCTAGGATATCAAGCATCCACCTGCCTGCTATTTCTTCCAACGTGGCGCATGTGGGAGACGTAACGTATAGAGCAGACCCATTGTCCCAAGCGAGCATAAGCCTCTCGGCCGCGGCAGCGATGGGTAAAGCGGCGCCCACTACAAAACCAAAGTATCTGGGCCCATTAGTAGCAACAGTCGCAGCTGAACCCACATCGTCGAGCATCGCCAACGTTTCTGATCCAGGCCTTCCTTCATCCGCCAATGATTCATTGAAGGTGGATAAAGAATCGATAGCGTCCTGGTTTGGGAAGACTCGGCGGTAATTGATGCCTTCTAGATAGGTCAACGCACGGGCGTCAGCGTCTTGCACCAACTCTGATTCGCTGTTTTTCATGTCGAGATTCCGGGATGCCAGGGCCCTTCAGGGGGATGAGAGGCCGGTTAATTTTGCATCGCGTGAGTGCGATGCTTCTGCGTTACGGGAAAATGCTAATCGCCAGCCACCGATCGCTGTCTCGATCTGATTGACGGTGGGATTCGAGCACACGATCAATTAGCGCCTGGCCGTCGGACACACATTGAGTTCATGGCGATCAGATAAGCGGGCATCCCTACTCGAACGAAGACCTTACCTCGCGCAAAATCTCCTCGGATAAGCCTAGTTCATCAACCGCTCGCGCCAGCACAATTGCACCTACCATCTCGGAAAGTGTTCGAATCGCGTTCCGTCGATTACTCGGATCTTCTGCACCGGCCTTGGGGGCCATTAAACTGGTCAAAACTCCTTCTACATGCTGCGTGAACAACGGGCGAACATACTCCTCACGAGCCGCTTCTGATCCCAGCGCAGCTATAAGACAGCCCTCACCTCGCTCGTCTCGATGCCAATCACTAACATAGTCTTGAATGTGTTCAGCCATCGCTTCTGATGAATGCTCCGCCGTCGCCATCCTGGCTAGAGCCTTCGACGACGCATCACGAAGACATTCCGCAATGAGATGCTCTTTAGATTCAAAGTGGTGGTAAAACGCCCCTTTTGTCATTCCGCTAGCTTTCATGACGTCATTGACACTGACGCTGTGAAAACCGCGCTCTCGAAATAGAACTGATGCCACCTGCAAAATTCGCTGGTGCTTCACTGCGGTTTCCTCTGCTGGATAACGCATACAAATCTTCTCGATAAATGGCCAAAAGAAAGGGTTGACATCAAGCAGTACGATCATCATGCTTACTCACATCAAGCATTACCAACGTACTGCTTCATCGCAGCATAACATGACAATCATCATGCATGCGCCGAAATCCTCGTAACCATCAACCTTTTGTCTAATGCTTTTGGAGAAATTCATGAAAACGTATCTGGTAACTGGTGCCACCGGCGCTACCGGCGCTCCTGCTGTTAAGTACCTGCTTGAGAAAGGCCACCGTGTAAACGCTTTCGTTCATCGTGAAGATGAACGCTCGCAGAAGCTGAAAGACATGGGTGCAAGCATTTTCGTTGGCGATGCGCTGAAACTGAAAGAGCTGCGCCCAGCAATGAAAGGCGTTGATGGTGCCTACTTCGTCTATCCGCTGACCAATGGTCTGGTTGAAGCAGCTGCCATTTTTGCCCAAGCTGCGAAAGAAGAAGACGTTAAGATCATTGTGAACATGTCGCACAAGCAATCGCGCCCTGATGCACGCAGCCAAGCAACGCTCAACCACTGGCTGTCGGAGCAGGTATTCAACTGGTCTGGCGTGCCTACCACACACCTGCGCGTTACGTTCTTCGCTCAGTGGATGCTCTACACTGCCGCTCTGATCCGTGAGGGCCGTTACCTGACCCCATTCGACGCTGACAGCCGTTTTGCTCCGATCGCGGCCAGCGATATTGCAAAAGTTGTTGTGGGTGTCCTGACTAATCCTGAGGCTCACGCGAACAAGGTTTACCCGCTGCACGGCCCAATCGAATACAGCCACAAAGAATTGGCTGGTGTTCTGAGCGCCACCCTGGGCAAAGACGTTCGTTTTGAACAGGTTTCACCAGAAGAGTTTGTTAAGACTTTGGGCTGGGACGCTGACCCTTCCTACGCCATTCACTTCACCGCGGTGAAAATTGACCAGCAAGAGAAGCGTCTGGAAGGCCTGGATACCACCGGTGCAGAAATCATCGGCGGCCCACTGCAAACACCAGCTGAATTCATCGCAGAACATCGCGATTTGTTGAGCTGATACTTACGCTAAAATCGAGCTGAAAAGTCCGCCAGACCATTTCAGCTCGACGCGTTCCGAAAGTCAGGGCTATTCACGTATTAGTGAATACGACGGCGTGATTAGACCTGACCCAGGTAATGTCCAAGACGTAGCTCAAAATCCGCACCAGCTTCAATAGCAATCTGTCGCGCCCTTCCCCCACGCACACGCAGCTCAGGCCGCTGTGTTGCTTTCAAAAATGATGACTGACTCTCTAACAGATGTTCAGACTTCGGTAGCGTCGTTCGATTCAGTAACCGCTTGGTTTCAGCAATTGCATGCAAATCAAAAGCGGCAATTCGACGTGCAAATCGATCAACAAAATCGTCAAGGGCCTCATCAGGAACTGCGCGATTAATCCATCCGTAGCGCTCAGCTGTTTCTGCGTCAAAATCCTCCCCACCAATGACGATTTCCAAGGCTCTTGCCCTGCCAGCCAATGCGGTCAGACGCTCAATACCTCCACCACCAGGTATCACCCCAGCACCTACCTCGGGCTGACCGAAAAATGCTTTCTCGATACTGGCAAACCGCAGATCACACGCAAGACAAAACTCACTACCAACTCCTCTCGCTCTGCCACGCACGGACGCAATACTGATAACGCGGGTCTGTTCCAGGCGAGTGGTCAAATCAATCCACGTGGGAAGGCCGGTGGGCCCAGGAGCAGTGGGAGTGTCAGCTGCCCTGGTAAGGTCATAACGAGCCATGAAAAAGTCCGGGTGCGCACTGTCAAACACCACCACAATCAAATCGTGAGCGGCTTCAATCCGACCAACAATCTTTTGCAGCTCAAGGATGGTTTCCGGATTGACCAAATTGAGGGGTGGGTTATTAAACGTCACGCACCAATAGCTCGCGGTGTGCTCGGTGACGGTGAACTGCGTTAGCTCCGACATTGCGTACCCCCTTACCAGTTTTTGTTATTTCGATTAGGTGTTTCGCACCAATCAAAGGCCGTATTGGAGTGTTCATTTCTCGACGCTTGAGATCCCGATATCGAAGGTTCCGTAGCGGTCGATATGAAACTAATACGCGCTTTACGAATGGTCGGTCAAGAGCATTTAATAGCGATTACTACGTAATTAGGGATTTGTACGCATGCGAAAAACTGGCCGCCCTTTATCTTTTGACCGAAGCGTGGCACTGGATGTGGCTATGGATGCCTTCTGGCGATATGGATACGAGGGAGCCTCAGTTAGCATCCTCACGACCGCTATGGGGATCACTCCCCCCAGCCTATATACCGCGTTTGGCGACAAACAAAGGCTGTATCTAGAGGCGCTTGATAGATACATGCACCGACCGGGCCTCGATCTAGAACTGCTGCTGGATCGTAGTCCAACTGCTTTCGATGCGGTAAAGAACATGCTGACCAGTGCCTCGAAACAACAGACTCGCCCGGGTCAGCCTCGTGGCTGCATGTTGATGAGTGCAAGGGTCAGTACACCCGCTGAATCTTCGATGGAAAAGGACGTTATCCAACTGCGCAAGATCGTATTGAAGATGATCGAGAAGCGAGTCGAGAGGGGTATTCAGGAAGGAGACGTGCCAGACACAGTCAACTCGGTCGATCTTGCAAGCTTCTACGTCATGGTTCTGCAAGGCATGTCCGTACAAGCACGCGACGGTGCGGGGCCAAAAGATTTGCTGAAACTGGCCAATCACTCACTCCTCTGCTGGCCAAAATAGAAAATCTAAAACCAAAAAGCCTCCTCTCGGTTTTGAGAGGAGGCTTTCGGGGTACCGTTCAAACCAATGCGAAAGGTTACATCAAGCGCGCTTTGGCAAACGAGTCAACATCATGCCCTGCACTTTCTGGGGATCGGCAGTAAATGCCTGGTGAATACCACGAGACTGGGCACCTGCAACGACTTCGTCGTTGGTACCAGCTTCAATAGCGTCCAGAGCATCAGTGACCACTTCGAGTGGGCTGAGGCGAGGCTCAGGAAGCTTGGCTCCCATTGCGGTTTCAGTTTGAACAGCGAGGATACCGACTACCTGCGTACCCTGCGCACCCAGCTCCGCCCGAAGACTGCGATTCAGCGACAGGCCGGCAGCCTTGGATGCCGAGTAAGTAGCTGCCATCGGCAGACTGATGAGCGACAGCATGGACAGCATGTTGAGAACAGCGCCGCCAGACTTAGCCAGCACTGGTGCGAAAGCACGAGTCATCGCCAATGGGCCGAAGTAGTTCACTTCCATTTCGAGACGAGCGTCGTCCATATTCGGTGCAGAGATAGCACCGTCAAAGGCAGCGTAGCCTGCGTTGTTGATCAGCAGCGTAACGTCGTTTGCAACACTAGCCGCGGCTGCAACTTGATCCAAATCGGTTACGTCGAGAGGCAGTGGAACCAGGCGACGGTCGCCATTCTTCAGCAAGTCGGAAAGCGAAGCAGTATCACGAGCAGCTACATAGATTTTTGCTACGCCGCGCTTGAGAAGTTCTTCTACAAAAACACGGCCGATGCCGCGGTTGGCGCCAGTAACGAGCGCAACAGATTCTGCAATTTTCATGGGTATATCCTAAGAATTCGATGGGAGAAAGAGCAGTGAACACCGGCTCGCTTTACACGAGCCGGTGTACCTGATGTCACTTACCGTTGAGCTTGTCAGCGTGCAGGCGGGCGAATTCGCCAACAGTCATCGAGCGACGACCAGTAAGCTTCTCTACGTTGTTGTCTGCACCGGCCATGCGACCGTTGTGGTAATCCAACATGGCACCACCCAAGTGCTGAACGATGTAGGCAGGTACGCCCATTTCAGCGATCGACTGGGTGTACTCTTCGATTGGCAGATCTTGGAAAACAATTTTGCGGCCCAGCGCTTCCGACAACTCAGCAGCCATTTGCTCATGATCCATTTCAACCGGACCAGACAGCGCGATGGTGGTGCCGATATGACCTTCTGGGTTTTTCAGCAGTGCGGCAATGGCGCGACCTTGGTCATCGGCAGCGATCGGCGAGTGACGACCTTTACCAACTGGCATGCGCAGGATCCCGTTCTGGAGGAACGGAAGCTGCCAAGGGTAGAGCAACCATTCCAGGAAGTAGGTAGGGCGCAGGTGAATCACGGGTACGCCAGACCAGTTCAGAATCTCTTCAGCGATGAAAGTGTCGCGGCACGAATCGCTAGTCGACTCACGGTTGGCCGAACGCTGCGAGAGGTTAATGACCGTCTTAACGCCGGTTTCCTTGGCCGCTTGGGCGAAGTTCACAGTGGCGTTGATCAGGCCAGGTTGGACCGGCCAAACCAGGTAAGCAGCTTCGACACCTTGCATGGCATCACGTACGGTGTTGATCTCCAGCAGGTCACCAACAACTACTTCTGCACCCAGTGCTTTCAGAGCGTCGGAGCGTTCGTCCAGCTTGTGGACCATGGCGCGTACGTCCAGACCCAGAGCGATGGATTCACGAACTGCGGCGCGACCTGTGTCGCCAGTTGCACCTGTGATCAGAATTTTCTTGGACATGAGATAAGATCCTAAAGATAAAGGTTAACGGCTGGATGGCGCCGCATATCATTTCGGGGAAGTGCATTTGCGCTTCGTCTCCGATGGATCAAATATGGGCTGTTCCTAAAACGTCCGGTAGCCATCGAATTAGTCTAAGATTTATCCTAAATCAGCATGAATGATCATCAGAGCTGGAGAGCACGCTTTCTCCTGTTCACATGAACACTTCGCAGCCCCTCAATTCTCAAGGAGCAACGTAATTATTCCCTCGATCTATGGGGGGTAAGCACTCGCTCTGTCGGCAACCTCAGGGGGTTGGCGCCTCTCCCCCCGATCAGGAAAGAACATGGCACTGAAAGACATTGCTTCATTGAAGCTGTACGCCCGGGTCGCACACTTAGGAAGCTTCTCGGCAGCCGCTCGTGAATGCGGACTCGCTCAGTCCCAGGTATCTCGAATGATCGCAGAGCTAGAAGCGAGTCTTGGCGCAAGGCTGCTTTCACGCACTACCCGAGCAGTGGCGTTGACCGAAGCTGGTATCGAGTTCTTGACCCGCGTTGAGCCGATCATTGCAGCACTCGATGATGCCGAAAATAGTGTTCGGGAAAATGGTGAGCTAAGTGGTCTGCTTCGCATCGGGATGCCGTCAACGATGGGTATACGTGTTGTCCTCCCCAGACTCGCGGCATTCACAGAGCGCCATCCCCTGCTTCACATTGAGCTGTTGCTAGAGGATCAATGGCAGGACATGGTTAAGGAGGCTATCGATGTGGGCATACGTGTCGGCAGTCTGCCGGACCTTGCGGGCACCGCAAGACAAATTGGAACCATGAGACGCGTCATTGTCGCTTCGCCTGACTACCTCGCTCGCCACGGTACGCCAGCTAATCCCGCCGACATCGAAAATCATCGGGTTGTCGGTGGCCCGGCTGGCTCGCATATATCGTCATGGAAATTCTTTCGAGATGGTGAAGAGACATCCATCAATCTCCACCCCCAGGTATCCACAAACGATACTGCTGGAGCGTTGGCAGCGGCATCAGGCGGCCTTGGCATAACCTCCACGACATCTTGGGCATCCCGCCTCGAACTAGAAAGTGGCGCTCTAATACAGGTGCTACCAGATTGGAAAATGGCTGAGCTACCCGTGCATGCATATTTTCCTATGGGCCGAACGACACGAATGGCCGCGCGTGCTTTCGTCGATTTTCTTTCGACCGTTCTGAGCAGCGATCCACGGCATTTCGGAGCACCGGAGTAGTCGTAGGTGACGCAGCCCTAATGGCCATGCAGGGGATAGTGATCAGATACGGGCCGAGAATCAGATCGAATTCAATCAACGTCTCTTCTACCCTGCCCTTCGAGCACAGCAATCCAGGAGAAAAAAATGACTGAGCCCAGCAATGAAAACAGGGCACCGTATACCGGATCGGATTTGACCTTTGACGAATTAGTCGAGAGAAAGGCAGCTAACCATAAGCGAATGGACGCAGTAAGAGCGAGCTGGCGGTCAAGTACTGCTGCAATGACGGAATGTGAGCGAAAAGAAGCCTCTCAAAGATTCAGTAATGCCATTGAAAAAATCGCGTCACAGTTTGGAAGGAGCCGGCGGATGGCGCTTGACGTGGCTACCGTCGAAAAAAATAACCTGATGGGGGCTTATCGTTCTCCCGACGGGCACATTGAGTTGACTGATGATGCGACTCGCGGAGTTTGCGAGGTCGGGAAAGATCTTCATGAGCCCAAAACTAGAGATGCTTGATTAGCGATAGGGCGAATCTTCTCAGAGAGGCTGTCGTGCCGTTGCCCACCCAGTCATCTCATGCCTAGATGAAAACCTACTCATTGTCCGGCTGCTCGTCTTTCGGCAGGTATGTGGTCGATGATGTGATCAACAAGAGTGTTCAAGTTATAGCGATGAAAGGCGCTGAAATATACAGGTGTAGCAACCTCCACTCCCACTGATTCAAAAATGCGTCGTTGCACAGAGGCTGCTTTTTCATCGAGAAATTCCCTCAGCTCCGCTTCTGGTGTTTTATACGCTTCGCTCCAATACCGTCCTTTCATAGCGAGGTCAGCCTGATTGATTGCAATGGCTACTCTTTCAGGTTCTATCGACTTCAAAATTACGGTCTCTAGCAAATGGAGAGCCGTTCCTAAGTCCCTGGAGCCCCCATCTAGGACAACCAAGGCTAGGTCAATGAGATAACAAGAGGCATTGTCGCTAAGGATGTTAGAGGGGCCAACAGTTATGCGCCGTTGTAGGATCTCCGACAAAACCTGCCGGTGCCGATGATCAGCCTCTCCCCCATCACCTAAACCCGCAGAGTCGTGAAAACGCAGATATTTGTTCAGTTCGTAAGAAGAGAGCTGCTGTGTCTCTGGCTCAACACCTATCCCAACCCTAGCCACTGTATCGCCGAGCAACGCGTTCAGCGTGGAGGTTTTGCCTGCACCTGTGCCGCCGACTAGCAATACATCCAGTGGGTACAGAAGTCCGGCGGCGTTGACTTCATTTTCAATGTCTTCGTATCGATAACGCTTCATCTTTGTGCTGCTCGCCTAGGAGAAAATGCTGAACAGCCCGCCGATAGCACCACCAATGGCCCCAAGCACTTTGCCTAAGGCTTCTCCCGCCGCCTGTCCCCGCTCGCCTCCGACTGCTCGGCCAATACTACTTCCGATTTTTCCGCCAAAATCGGCTCCTTTGGAAGCTGAGACAAACAGCGATTCCAAAAGATTTTTTTCGATTTTCCCGCGATAGTCGTCCTGTTTGTCATCGTCCTTCCACATCTCAGCATCAGCGTTCAGATCTTGAGCAAATACAGCTCGTTTCTCCTCTCTTGTGCGTAAGAGAATTTGAAGAAGCAGCTTGGAAAGGTTGAAAGGATTCTGTGCTTCGTCACCATCTTTGTATCCAGCTGCATAGTAAATCGGCTCGACATCCACGCCGGTTGCCTCCTTGATTCGGCGCTGTGTGGACTCGACCTTCTCGTTCAAAAACTGCGTTAAAACCGGATCTGGACGGTTCTGTTCCCTATTCCAGTTTTTGCCTTTCATAGCCATGTCAGCTTGATTGATTGCTACGAGCAATCGACTTTTATCCTCTCCCAAATTTGGAATTATGATTTTGTTGATCAATTCAAAGGACGTGCCCAAGTCCCGGCTGCCACCATCCAAAATCACCAGTACCAGATCGATCAGAGGTTCGCCGATCGGGTTAGTCTCGTGGAGCTTGGCGACGATTTGTTTGGCGTGACGTTTATCCGCTTCCTCCGTATCTCCAAGACCGGGCGAGTCGAACAAAACAATATTGTCGAACTCGTACTTGGCGATCTCCATGGTTTCAGGATCGACTCCTTGGCCAACCTTCGCCTTGTCTGTATTGAACAAGGCATTGATCGTTGAGGACTTGCCGCAGCCAGTCGCCCCCGTGATCAAGATGTTGACCTTCGTATCCTTGAGTTTTGCGAAATTGCGAAAGACAGACGCCTTGGCGTCTTCACTCAAGGTTGCGTCCTTCTGAATAGCGCTGATCAAATCGTCGAGAAAGTGCTTGCCGATCATGATGGTGTCCATACCGCTGTGGGAGTTATGAAGCTGTATCGGCGCTGCGGCGCCCGGCTTTAACTCCATACGCCTACGGTTCACGAACCGACTATCAGAGAGCATCGAGCCGTTCGGTTGCATTACGACCCTACTGCTACACTCACATGCCCGAGGCGATGGTTACGCAGTCATCTGCGTCTCAGTGGCTTCAGCGGCGACAAAGCAGAAGCGTCCACTCTGCTTGGTTTTAATGGGCTTATTTCTATTATCGATGCTCCAGTTCAAAATCAAATTTTGAGTGCAGCCTTAGCGGTACATGACACGCAAAACTCCCTGGCATTGCCGCGGCAGTCGAGCCGCCCAAGCCTTTGTCTCCTGATCTGGAGGTATCCCAATGAGCGAGAACAACGAACCTACTGCTTTCAACGGCTGGGCTGCGACTGCGCCCAACGCTCCGCTGGAGCGGTATAGCTATGACCCTGGTCCATTAGGAGACGAAGAAGTAGAAATCGCCGTGGAGTATTGCGGCATTTGCCACTCGGATTTGTCGATGATCGATAATGAATGGGGCGCAAGTAGTTACCCTTTCGTCCCTGGTCACGAAGTAGTAGGCAGCATCGTACGCATGGGTTCGCAGGTGCGCGGCTTGGAATTGGGACAACTGGTAGGCGTTGGCTGGTACAAAGGCAGTTGCATGCACTGCTCTTCTTGTATGTCCGGTTCGCACCATCTCTGCGGCACCGTAAAACCCACGATAATTGGCAGCAACGGAGGCTTCGCTGATCGCCTGCGGACCCACTGGGCGTGGGCTTCAGTAATACCAAGAGCCTTGGATCCTGCCGCAGCAGGCCCCCTTTTCTGCGCAGGATCAACGGTGTTCAACCCACTCGTGCAATTTGATATCAAGCCCACCGACCGAGTTGGCGTGGTAGGAATCGGCGGCCTTGGCCACCTCGCCCTACAGTTTCTCAATGCATGGGGCTGCAAAGTGACAGCCTTCACATCATCCTTAAGTAAGCAGGATGAAGCAGAGCGTTTGGGCGCTCATAACGTTGTCGCCTCGAACGATTCCGGTTCGCTTAAGGCAATTGCGGGAACGTTGGACTTTCTCTTGGTTACAGCCAATGCAGACCTGGACTGGTCGGCAATGCTTGGCACTTTACGAGGCAAAGGTCGCTTACATTTTGTCGGGATCGTGCCTGGCGCTATTCCAGTCAGCGTATTTGATCTGATTCCCCAGCAGAAGTCGCTGTCAGGCTCCCCTGTAGGGTCACCAAGTACTACAGCGACTATGTTGGAGTTTTGCGCACGCCACCAAATCCTTCCGCAGGTGGAGCAATTTCCCATGAGTAGGATCAACGAGGCTATTGATCACGTACGCAGTGGCAAGGCGCGCTACCGCGTAGTGCTGAACGCAAATAAGTGACCACGGATGCTCCTGGTGACGCCGTACAAGGCGTCACCAACGGCTCAAGTCCCCACAACTATCCTAGCGCTACTTACAGCTGGATCGGTTTACTGACTTGCCGCCTACGGAACTGCGCCCCTTAACAGGTTTGGCAGCACCAAGCTGTCCGCACCGAAGATCACGGGGACAAAGGAATGCGGCGTGTTACCGCAGCCGCTTGCGTTACATGTTGAAATTTCAGCAACCGCTCAACGTCAATTGCGGGCGCTCGCCGGCGAAGAAAAATGGACGCAGACGCACACCCACGTTATTACCGATAAACGCAGCCACCAACCAGACCCAGCCGTGCAGGCTTCCCGAAGCAATTCCACTGAAGTACGCGCCGATGTTGCAGCCGTAGGCCAGACGCGAACCATAGCCAAGCAACAGCCCACCGATCACCGCCGCTACCAATGAGCGTGCTGGGATTTTCAGGCTAGGCGAGAAACGACCGGCCAAACCAGCGGCCAACAGCGCCCCCAGGATGATGCCAACGTCCATGACACTAGTAACGTCCTCCCAAACTGGCGACGCCAACGCTTTAGCATTACCTGGAATCTGCCAAAACACCCAACTGCCGACATCAACGCCCAGCCCATTGGCGACCTTTGCGCCCCACAGCGCAAACGCCGACGTAATACCCCAGGGCCGACCGGCCAGAGCGAGAGTGGCATAGTTGAGCAAGGCCAGCCCAATCGCACCCCATACCAAAGGCCACGGTCCGCGTAAGAAACGGCGCAGACCTCGGTGCTCGCTAGTCACCCCTTCTTCGAGCTGCCCATGTCGACCCTTTTCCAAGCGGACGGTCACAATCGCAATGATTCCAAAGACGGCCAAACTAGCTAACAACGCCGGGACCACACCGAAACTTTTGACGATGGAAATCGCCGGAAACGAAGGCAACGAAAACCACCAGTCAACGTGGTGGGTGGCGATCAAAGAACCGCAAATGAAGAAGAACAAGGTCACCAGCATTCGCGCATTGCCGCCACCCACGGTGAATAAGGTGCCTGAGGCGCACCCTCCCCCCAACTGCATTCCGATGCCGAAAATAAATGCGCCGAAAACCACCGAGACCCCAGCAGGCGCTACTAATCCGACTACAGGCTGACCGAACAAACTGCCTGCACCAAGCGCGGGAAAGAACAGCACTACAGCGACTGCCAGCATCACCATTTGAGCACGCAAACCTGCGCCACGCCGATCCTTGATGAATACCCGCCAAGCGGATGTGAAACCAAAGGCTGCGTGATATAGCGTCAAACCCAACGCCGCACCGACTATCAGCAGCAGCATTTGACGAAAGCCAACGTTGTTTTGTAAAAATGCGGCGCCGCACATCAGGAAGGCAAAAGCCGCAAGCGGCGCGAGCGGCTTAGGCGCAGTCGTCATGGGGAGAGAATTGTTCATGAGGTATCTCAGTTCGTTTGATTCTGTTTAATTTTGAAGACGCCGAGCATAAACCTATACAGGCATCCCATCTTCTCGATGCAGGTTCGGATTTTTCATCTGTGATTACGTGCTGATCCGGGGCCTACCAAAAATTGCCCGCAGTAATCAGCTCTACCTAGAGATAGAGCGTTACCCCTTTATGTATTCAGCAACCACTGAGTCGATGATATTGATCGCAGGAAGCAAAGCTTCAGCGATTTCAACCGCCCTCATCGTCGGTCTAACTCCCTTGCCACTCTTAACGAACAAGACATCATTGAAACGCCTACGCAGCCGACCCAGTGCGCTGCTCACTGCTGGCTGCCCCAGATTTAACTGCTCGGCGGCGCGAGACACACTCATCTCGCTATAAACCATCATGAAGACCCTTAGCAGGTTCAGGTCGACCGACTTCAGAGCTTTCTCGTCCAATTTCATTACCCTGCCAAAAATTTGAAATTCATTGATGCTCTCCTTCCGCTAATAGACAGATAGCCATGGTTCTGTGCGTGACCTGAGTCTCAGGAATGTGGAAAGGACGATGTTCGCCATTAGCCACTCGTCGAATCACGGAAATCGCCACCGGCACGCCGCTTCAACTGACCGCGACATTACTGACTCACCCATCGAACCCTCCAACACACCCGGCCTAGAGCTTCATTTCAGCGGCGCCTTTCTCATCGGTTAAGTCCGAATTCTCGTCATAAGCCACATTGACCCTGCCCATTTTTAGCACTCCGAACGCACGGTGGGACTGTCGATCTCGTGCGAATTGCTCGAATTGCAATTTCTACAATTGCATTTCAAGCATGATGACTATAATGTTAGCACACACATAGCAGCAACCTAGATCGGACGTTTTCCTGCCAGCTACCGCCAGCGCCCTTGGGACGCTTAGCTTCTGAGCGCGCAGTGCCAGCCTCCCCTAGCCAATCAACTCACTTTCGAAAGAAAATTATGAAAACTGTTCATTACTTGAAAACCCACACCCGTCCAATCGTCGGTGCTGTGGCGATGGCAATGGCGGGCTTGCTGGCCGCAAATCTGTCTGGCTGCGACAGCGCTAACGGTAAGGCGGCGGAATCGGCCACAGCTACTCCCGGTGCGGTCGTGTCTGCGGCAACTGTTGTCGAAAAGGCAGTCATTGAGACTCAGGAATTTTCCGGTCGCATGGAAGCCATCGAGCGTGTTGACATCCGCGCTCGCGTCAACGGCTTCATCACCAGTGTCAACATTGATCCAGGCACGATCGTTAAAAAAGGTGACGTGCTGTTCGTGATCGATCAGCGTCCATACCAGGCTGAAGCTAACCGGACTGAGGCTGCTGCTGCCGCAGCACGCGCCAAAGTCGAATTGGCCAAGATCGAGCTAAACCGTTCGGTGAAATTGTTCGCAGAGAAAGCCATTGCCCAGCGCGAACTGGATGAAGACACCTCGAACTTTAAAGAGCTTGACGCTAGCGCCCGTGCAGCCGAAGCACAGTATGAAAATGCAAAGCTCAATTTGAGCTACACACGCGTGACATCACCGATCAACGGCCGCGTCGGTAAAGCGGATATCACGCTGGGCAACCTAGTCGACACGTCCGCAGTTCTTACCAAAGTCGTTTCTGTCGACAAAATCTACGCCAGCTTCGACGGCGACGAAGACACCTACCTGCGTGTCGCTGCTGCCCACCAGAACGGCAAAGACGTCGTAGTCAAGGTTGGTTTGGCGAACGAGAAGGGTTTCCCACACGAAGGTAAGCTCGAATTCGTGGACAACCAACTCGACCCGCAGACGGGCGGCGTGCGTATGCGTGCAATCTTCACTAATACCGACAAGACACTGGCGCCGGGGCTATTCGCTCGTGTCCAGTTGCACGGAGGCACCGACGGCGGCAATGCAACGAAGACGCTGTTGATCAACGAGCGCGCAGTCAGCACTGACCAAGACCGAAAATTCGTCTTCGTCGTCGACGGTCAGGGCAAGGCCGAGTACCGCATGGTCACTCTGGGTCCTGTCATTGACGGCTTGCGCGTAGTGCGCACTGGCCTTAATACCGGCGACAAAGTCGTTGTTAACGGTTTGCCGCGTGTTATGCCTGGCGCGCCATTGGCTCCGCATATGGTATCGATGGATTTCGACCCAGATGCCCCGGTTGCTGCTACAGATCCCGACGCTAAACCAGACGCTAAAGCGAAGGGGTAAACACTCATGAAGTTCTCAAGATTTTTTATCGACAAGCCGATCTTCGCGGCAGTCTTGTCCATCATCATCTTCGTAGCTGGGTTGATTGCCCTGTTCACGTTGCCGGTGGCGGAATATCCCAACGTGGTCCCTCCGTCCGTGCAAATCCGGGCCCAATATCCTGGTGCTGACGCCAAAGTCATTGCCGAAACAGTGGCCACACCACTGGAGCAGGAAGTCAACGGCGTCGACAATATCCTGTACATGTCGTCACAGTCGACGGCCGATGGTAACTTGCTGCTGACGGTCACCTTCAAGATCGGTACCAATGTTTCGCAAGCCGAAACGGACGTGGAAAACCGCGTTCAGCGTGCGCTGCCGCATCTGCCTGAAGAAGTACGCCAGATCGGCGTGACGACCATCAAGTCGTCGCCGAGCCTGACAATGGTGGTGCACCTGACCTCGCCCGATGGTCGCTATGACGACCAATACCTGCGTAACTACGCCACGATCAATATCAAAGACCAGCTCGACCGCATTGGCGGTATCGGCCAGGTGCAGTTGAACGGTTCCGGCGACTACGCGATGCGTATCTGGCTCGACCCGGTGAAGATCGCCGCCCGCGACATGACGACCATTGATGTCACCGACGCCATTCGCGAGCAGAACGTTCAAGTGGCTGGCGGCACAATCGGCCAGTCGCCCTCCAAAGGCAGTGACTTCCAACTGTCGGTGAAAACCCAAGGCCGCCTGCAAACGCCTGAAGAGTTCGGCAACATCATCGTGCGCACCGGTGCCGATGGCGCCCTGACCCGCCTACGTGATGTCGCTCGTGTCGAGTTGGGCGCCAACGCGTATAACCTGCGTGCCCGGCTCGATAACCAACCAGCGGTCGCGATCGTCATTTTCGAAGCCCCTAACGCCAACGCGTTGCAGATGGCCAACGACGTTCGCGCTCGCATGGAGCAATTGAAGGGCGATTTTCCGCCGGGTCTTGAATACAACATCGTCTACGACACCACCCGCTTCGTGCAGGATTCAATTAACGCGGTAATCCATACCCTGCTTGAAGCCATTGCCCTCGTGGTGCTGGTCGTAATCGTGTTCCTGCAATCTTGGCGCGCTTCGCTGATTCCGTTGCTAGCGGTGCCCGTCTCGGTCGTCGGCACCTTCGCAGTGATGCTCGGCTTTGGCTTCTCGATCAACACACTTTCATTGTTCGGGCTGGTGTTGGCCATCGGGATCGTGGTCGATGATGCGATCGTGGTGGTCGAGAACGTAGAACGCAATATTGCCAGCGGTTTGTCCCCGCGTGACGCAACAGTCCAGGCCATGAAAGAAGTGAGTGGTCCGATCATCGCCATTGCGCTGGTGTTGTGCGCCGTGTTCGTGCCCATCGCATTCGTGCCCGGCTTGTCCGGCGAGTTCTATAGGCAGTTTGCCCTGACCATCGCCATCTCCACCGTGATCTCGGCGTTTAGCTCGCTGACCCTGGCACCGGCGCTGGCCGCAAGCCTGCTACAGGCCCACGGCGCACCGAAGGACGCGTTGACGCGCCTGATGGACAAGCTATTCGGCCGCTTCTTCGCCGCCTTCAACCGCTTCTTTGGACGCTCGTCGGAACGCTACGAGCGCGGCGTCAAAGGCACGTTGAAACGCAAGACCAGTTCCATCGCGATCTACGTGCTGCTAGCCGCATGCGCAGGCCTGATGTTCAAACTCGTGCCGGCCGGTTTCGTGCCGCTGCAAGACAAGGGTTACCTGATTGGCATCGCACAGCTGCCCACCGGCGCATCGCTGGACCGCACTGACGGCATCATTCAACGTATGGGCGCCATCGCCACTGCTACCCCAGGCGTGCTCCACGCCGTGCAATTCCCGGGTCTGTCGGTAAACGACTTCACAGCGTCGTCGAGTGCCGGTATCCAATTCAGTGACTTGAAAGACTTCGACCAGCGCGAATCCAAAGACCTGAGTGCAAACGCCCTCGCCGTCGAACTGAACAAGCGCATGGGCTCGATTGAAGACTCGTTCATTCTGGTTGTCCCACCGGCACCGGTAGCTGGCCTGGGTACTCTGGGCGGCTTCAAGCTGATGATCGAAGACCGTGGCAACGTAGGTTACGACGCGCTGAACAAGGCAACCCTGGAACTGCAAGCCAGAGCCCGCAAAGCACCCGAACTGGCCGGTGTGTTCTCTGGTTACCAGATCAACGTACCGCAGGTGTATGCCGATATCGATCGGGACAAGGCCAAGCAATTGGACGTCCCCCTGTCGACGATCTACCAGACCCTGCAAGTGAACCTGGGCTCGGTGTACGTCAACGACTTCAACCGTTTCAACCGCACTTACCAAGTGCGCGTCCAAGCCGATGAACAGTATCGTTCGCACGTCGACGATCTTAAAAAGCTGAAAGTACGCAGCACCAAAGGCGACATGATTCCGTTGTCGTCGCTGATGCGCGTCTCTAACACCTATGGTCCGGAACGTGTTCAACGTTATAACGACTACGTCTCGGCTGATCTGAACGGTGGCCCTGCTCCTGGCTACTCATCGGGTCAAGCGCAGGCAGCGATCGAACGCATCGCCAAGGAAGTGCTGCCTAAGGGCGTCACCTACGAGTTCACCGACCTTGCTTACCAGGACATTCTGGCCGGCAACACGATGTTCTTTGTGTTCCCGCTCTGTGTGCTGCTGGTGTTCCTCGTGCTCGCGGCGCAGTACGAAAGCTGGACGCTGCCACTGGCGGTAATCCTGATCGTTCCGTTGTCGATCTTGTGCGCACTGCTCGGCGTCAAGCTGACTGGTGGGGACAACAACGTCTTCACCCAGATCGCGCTGTTCGTGCTGGTCGGATTGGCTTCAAAGAACGCGATTCTTATCATCGAATTCGCCCGCGAACTTGAACACCAGGGCCGCACAATCGTGGAGGCTGCGTTGGAATCCTGCCGCCTGCGTCTGCGTCCGATCCTGATGACATCCATTGCCTTCATCATGGGTGTGCTTCCGTTGGTTTTCTCCCACGGTCCTGGATCAGAAATGCGCCACGCGATGGGTGTCGCTGTTTTCGGCGGGATGTTAGGCGTGACCTTCTTCGGATTGTTCCTGACTCCAGTTTTTTACGTACTGATGCGCTCACTGGCTAAGTTCTTGGACCGCAAAAAGGCCACAACACCGTCGGTTGCTATTCATGATTTGCAAGAGACTCACTAATATGAACGCCAATATATTCCTCAAAAGGACCAGTGCGTTGTTCTTGGCTTTGGCGTTAGCTGCCTGCTCGGCGCCTGAGTTTAAGCAGCCGGACATGGATGTCCCCCAGGCCTTCAAAGAGGCTTCCGACACACCTGTAACCGCTTCTGACGGTACTCGCTGGCAACCGGCCAAAGCGGCCGAAGGACAACCACGGGGTGAGTGGTGGCTGGCTTTCAATGATTCAACGTTGACGTCGTTGATTCTTGAAGCGACGAAGAACAACAACAACCTGGCCGAAGCAGCCGCTCGCCTGAAGCAGGCGCGAGCGATTGCCGGCATTGCTGAAGCAGACCGCATTCCCCAAATCGGTGTGAATGTTGGAGCAGAACGCAATAAGGCTTCACCACTGTCCAGAGGTCTCCCCTCAGGAACAGATGTGTCTCCGCAGAAGATCTATCAGGCCAACCTGACGGCCAGTTATGAAGTCGATCTCTTCGGGCGAGTTTCATCTAACGTAGACGCCGCCAATGCCGACGCAGCCGCAAGCGAAGCAACATATCGCTCGGTGCTTCTGTCGTTGCAGGCGGACGTGGCACAGACGTATTTCAGGCTTCGTGAGACCGACGCCGAATTGGCAACGCTGAATGAAACAGTCCGACTGCGTGAGCAAAGCGTACACGTAACGCAGCGCCGTTATGACCTGGGCGACATCGGCGAATTCGACCTCTCACGTGCGAATACGGAACTGTCGACTTCGCGTGCTGAGGCGATAGCACTACAAGAGCAACGGTCTACCAACGAACATGCGCTCGCGGTCCTACTAGGCAAGCCAGCGTCGAGCTTTTCTGCCAGTCCCAAGCCACTGAATGACATTGCGTCGCTGCCGCAAATCCCCGCAGGCATGCCATCGACGCTCCTGCAACGTCGTCCTGACATCACCATTGCGCAACGCACTATGGAAGCGTCAAACGCTCGCATCGGCGTGGCACGAGCTGCAATGTTCCCGGCTCTCAACATCAGTGCGGCGGGAGGTGGCCTAGGAACAAGCCTCGCTGATGTATTCAACTGGAGCAGTCGCTCGTGGGTGCTAGGGGCATTAATGTCGATGCCGATCATTGATGGCGGCAGAAACAAAAACAACGTCACCCGTAGCGAAGCTGCATTGGAAGAGTCTGTGGCTACATATCGCCAGCAAGTTCTGGTGGCGTTCGCGGAAGTTGAAGATAACCTGGCAGGCCTACGTATCCTGGCGAATCAGGCGAAACAGACAGATGACGCAGTAGTGTCGGCAAGGCGTTCAGAGCAACTGGCTCAGATGCTTTATGACGCTGGTCGCACCGGCTATCTGGACTTGCTTGAAGCCCAACGAAATCTGACCACTGTTGAACGCAGTGCAGTTCAGCTGCGGGGCAGCCGCGCAGTTACGACTGTAGCGCTGATTCGCGCACTCGGCGGTGGTTGGGATGTTCAGCCTAACCCCAAGCAGGTTGATCAGCCGATGGCGGCACCACTAGTCATCCGTTGACCCAAAAGCCATTGAGGGATCGTGAACGGCGCCCATCGACGTAAGGAACTGTTCCGGTCCTCCTCAGCACAAACATCCAATTTTGAGTAAGATTAAAGCTCGCTCAAAGCAGGCCAAATTATGTCAGTCAGTAACGTTCAATTTGCGGTCGCGTGCCATATTCTGTCCGTGCTCGCATATTGCCCTCGCGGGCAGGCCACATCTAAAGAGCTGGCCATGAGCGTTTGCGCCCACCCGACTTTTGTCAGAAAAACGGTCGCAAAACTAGGGAAAGCCGGTCTACTCAATACCACGCGTGGAGCTACCGGCGCTTGCACGCTTGCACGGCCAGCGGAGCAAATTACTTTGCTGGAAATTTATCGCGCGAGTGAGGCTTCTCCCGTGTTTTCGCTTCACAGCTACCCTGTTGAGGACGCTTGCGAAGTTAGCGTCAACATGAAAACACGCATGGATGATGTGCTAAAGGTGGCGCAGGCGGGTGTGGAGGAAAAGCTTGAGATGTTGACGCTTCGCGATCTGATGCCTAGCGTTTCGCTGGCAGATGCCTAGGTATATCTGTAAGCCAACACGCTATCAGTTCACCATTGCTATCAAGAATTGAATTACCTGTGCCCGCCCCTTCCTTAGCAAAGTAATCCAGCTGACTAAAAAAATGCTCATCGAGAGTCACGCTTTAGCTCAAAGCAATTGGACGCGAATTCCAGTGGCATTTGCGCTGCATGGAGGAAGCTCAGCAACCTTATCTGCCTACTGAGACACCTTATGCAAGGCTTCAATCTGCACGCATCTCCAAGCAATTCTTAGTCTGCCAATCTCACAGCAAAACGGGTTAAACAAACCAGATCCATTTGGATTACCTTGCTGATTTCTCTACTGTAGCGATCGCCAGTTTAGTCGTGCGGGATCCCCCAACCTTGGAACGTCCAATGCCAGATATGGCATGGAGTGCAGAAATATGATGAAGGGAAAGGCTGTTCAGTTGGTGCTTAATGAAGTCGAGAGTGGTCACGGAGATGTCATAGAGCGACTGATGCTCGAAGCGGATCACCTCATCTGCATGGTCGCGTTCGCGAAAAAATCTGCTTACAAGCTCATCAAAGACCTGTTGACCGATGCGCTGAAGAAAGGGCTAACCGCTAAGATGGCTATTGGTTTGGATTTCCACATCACGGAACCGTCGGTGTTGGCCGAACTGCTCAAGCTGACACGAAAATATGAGCTTGAACTCTATTTAAGTAATTCAGATTCTGCATTCCATCCCAAAATTTACGCGTTTCAGCGCGGCAGTGAATACTCAGTTTTAGTCGGATCAGCGAACCTCACCCATGGAGGTTTCTACGGGAACTACGAAGCGTCAACCCTGATAGCTGACCAGGATGGTGAGATGACAAAATCGATTCGTCAGCACTTTGATGAGATGGTGGCAGATAACGAGTTAATACCCGCAACCAAAAAGCGGATCGATGAATACTCCGCCGAATTCGTAATCCATGATGGATATCGGAGAGTCGCAAAGAGACGCGCTCAAAATCTCGCTCAGGCTCCTCAGGATCTGGCTTTGCTACGCCACATCCTTGAGCTAATGAAGCAAGATCGAACGGATCAGTGCTTTGAATCTCAACAACTTCTACGTGACAGAAACAGAAAAGACGCGAGGAGGATGCTACGTAATCCCGTCCAATTCCGAGGGCTAGATAGGCGGGCCTTCCAGACGCAGTACGAATCGCTCATCGCCCTCTTCCATTCAGGTGGCCTGCACCGACACAAAAACCGCATTTCGGATGCTTCAGGCAGATTCGTGGCCGCGGTAGATGACATCATCGCCCATCCTGAATTGCCCGCGGAAGATGCCTTTGAACTGCTCCGCGACCATTTCAGACTTATCACTGGCGCGGGTATAAACCTGCTGACTGAAATATTGCACGCTCTCGATAACAAGCGCTTTCCAGTAATGAACCAGAACGCAATCTTCGGAATGAGGATGGCGGGAATTCTTGACTACCCACTCCAACCCTTCAAAACGAACGTGAATGGCCTGACCTATGCTCGTTATTGTCAGCATGCCGGCCATGTGAGGGATGCTTTGGCCCTGGCAAATTTCACTGAGCTGGATGCGTTGTTCAATTATTTGTACTGGCGTGATCTACCTGAAGAAAGCAACGACGATTGACCCATTCGTAACCTCTTTCCGAGACATGGTGAGAGGGTCCCGCCTTACACCCCATACGCGAAATTCCTCATCAGGGATTTCTAGCGGACTAAACGTCGCTCAACTAATCTAAATTTTCGGCCTCCAGCCAGCCTGATATTGCACATGCAAACATAAAGGTTGATGGAATGGGCCAATCAGAACGCGTTTGGGTGATTTTCTGGTGATCGATCCAGAGGTTCCCCGTAAGGATTCCTGTAGCACTCAGGTGGTACAGCACAGGGGAAAACGGATGATTGTCGCCAATCTGGCTCTCCCCTTGACTGCTGTTGTTAGCGACAAAGGTGAGATGAAATCAATCGGTGGAACCTCATTAGCTTCGAGATTCCAACCTTCGAGCAACCTGAATGATCGAAGAGAACGCCAATGAAAGACTCCAATCACGAAATAGATCTCCAGCGTCGGGCAGTATTGGGAAGTTCAGCAGTACTGGCCGTAGGTTTGCTTGTGCCGCTCTCAAGCGTTTCTCTGTTGACGTACGCCGCTGAGAAGTCGCCTACATCTCAACAGAAACCCGAACACGCTGAGGCAAACGCCATGAACTCGATTACGACAAAAGATGGAACCCAGATTTTCTACAAGGATTGGGGTCCAAAGAATGCTACTCCGATAGTATTCCATCATGGCTGGCCATTGAGTGCGGACGATTGGGACGGACAAATGATGTTCTTTTTGCTCAAAGGCTATCGCGTGATCGCGCACGACCGGCGTGGCCACGGGCGATCGACACAAACCTGGTCAGGCAACGAAATGGATACCTATACCGCCGACGTTATCGAACTGACTGATGCGCTAGACCTCAAAGGTGCGATCCATGTGGGGCATTCGACCGGTGGTGGTGAAGTGGCAAGGTATGCAGCCCGGGCTAAACCTGGACGCGTGGCAAAAGCAGTACTCATCAGCGCGGTCCCGCCAATTATGGTGAAGTCGGAAAAGAACCCTGGCGGCTTGCCGCTGGAGGTATTCGATGGATTGAGAACAGCATTGGTCGCCAACCGTGCCCAGTTTTATAAGGATGTACCCTCAGGACCTTTCTACGGATTTAATCGACCTGGCGCCAAGGTCCTCCAAGGCGTAATCGATAATTGGTGGAGACAAGGAATGATGGGTGGTGCAAAAGCTCATTACGACTGCATCAAGGCATTCTCAGAAACCGACTTCACGGAGGATCTGAAAGCCATTCAGGTTCCGACGTTAGTCATGCATGGAGAGGATGATCAAATCGTGCCGTTCGCCGACTCTGCGCCGCTTTCAGCCAAATTGCTAAAGCATCCCACGCTCAAAACCTATCCGGGCTTTCCTCACGGGATGCCTACGATCAACGCCGATCAGATCAACGCTGATTTGCTGGCATTCATCCGCAGCTGACCTCAGCGCCGTGACGGTAGCTTCGTGCCGTCGCGGCATCTACATTTGCTGATACTCATAGAGAACAGAGGAAAAATCAGATACCGATGTTGTAGTACTCCTCAGTCGCTAATCCCGGGCAGTACGCGGCGAACGATCTATCTATTGATCGCATTGATAGTATACCGATGTTAGCGGCCAAACTTTGCCGCTTTATTCCTTCAAGGGTTAAAACGTGCCTTCCAGAACTCTAAGCACTTTTCAAAAGCACTTATAAAACGGGCATGCTAACTCAACAAACGCAGATGGCACTGTAATTGCTAGAGTGTTCTGGTACCCCAACAAAAGGAATGAAACATGATCATTGGTAGCCGCGAGATTCCACTCGCAACGTGGCATAAGCCCGTAGTGAATACGGATGCTGCAAAAGAGGCATCACTGTTCAGCTCAACAGCGCCAGCCCTTCCCTCCCAAGCTTTGTCCAGCAAAAGCGAGACATCAACTAGTTCTGGCTCCGACAGCAACCAGAACTTCGATGAAGCGTTCGCCAAGATGATGGTCAATCTAAAATTAGCTACATCTAATACGATCGAGGGCGAAGTTAGTCCTCAAGCGACCACAAAAATTATCAATATGGATAATAGTAAGGAGACCATAGCTGACGATAAAATTCTGGAAAATTCAGACGATCACCTGAGTTTGAGCCCTTATCAAAACTCCGCATCAGCTGAAAAGTCCGCTACAGAAAATTTTATGGATTACATGAACCAATCTGATGCGGAAAAGGCCAGGGAGCAACTGACCGGCGTCAGCAAGGAGGAATATGAGAAAATGACTCCTGAAGAGCAGGCTTCAATCGATAAGAAGGTTGCGGAGCTGACGAAGGAACAAGCGAAAATCGAGCAACAGGTGGTCAGGGCGAAAATTGCGATGGCCAAGGCTGAACTCGCCTGAGCTGATTGATCGCTTCGATCCGGGCAGGAGGCCCATTTTTTCTGCCTCGGATCGGAGCGAAATTGATAACAACAAGCTGTACGAACAGTCGATACGAGGATGTCCAACGGCTATGCCGTGACGCACACATAATCTCGAAATTCACAAAAATCCCGAGAGCGATCGCTTAATCTTGAAAGCTGAATGACCTCTGAATTAATTAACAATTTTTTCTTTAGCATAAATCATGCCAGCTAATCATATTTCACTTGACATCATTTCTATACTCTTAATACAATGCCCCTGAGGTCAACCCAGCCTCCCTCTTGGTCTACTTCCGACAGCGAAGCGTCGGGTATGCTTTTGAAGTGTTTTTGAAAACAAATAAAGCGTTCTCAGATCCATTTTTTTGAAGCCCGTCTGGGTAGGCTCTGCTCTGTATGGCTCCATCGCCACAGACGCCAATTTCCCATCCCGCCTCGATCTCTCCGAGCCTTCCCTGGGCCGCCAATCAACTCCATCTGACGAGGCTTAGAACTTCATCGTTCGGAGAACCCACGTAATTGATCCTGCTCTCAGCCAAAGATTGGCCAGATCCGACTGCCAGATGTTGTGGCAGTCACCCCAACGAATGCCTCTCAAAAACAGAGACAATGGAGTGCACCTGCATTCTCGTCATGCCCCCTTCACCAACCAGACAATTTGCTCCCTATTCTGACTACATGCAGGGTCGCAAAAAATTATCAGATCAGATTCCCTTGCGAACCCTCCCCGGCGCCTCTCCGAACACCTCCTTGAATTTTTTGCTAAATGCAGCTTGGGACTGATATCCCACCGCCGCGGCAATATCGCTAAGTCCCAAGTGTGAATGATTCAGCAGACTGAAAGCCTGCTCCATACGAACTTGCGTTAGCAGGACCCAAGGCGATGCGCCGGCCACCCTCACAAAGGATCGAGTAAAACTGGCCCTGGACATGCTCGCGACCTCAGCAAGGCTGTCGATGGTCCACTCAAAGGCCGGGTCTGCAAGCATCGCTTGCCAGGCTTTGCTCAGTCTTTTATCCGCGAGTAATGCAAGCGTGCCGCTGTCCTGGCCTTGAGTTGCTAAATGCGCGCGCAGTATCAAAGTAAATAGAGCCTGCGAAAGCGCGTTGAGCATCATCTTCGCTCCCGCCTGCTCATCATTGGCTTCTGTACGCAGTAGTGCCACGAGCGCCGTTATAGGGCCATTAGCGGGCAAAGCTCCACTTGGGATCACCAGATACGCCGGCAACGCGGAGAACAGCAGTGAAGCTCTGTTGTAGTGGAAGCTTCCGCATAGTAAATCCAGGTCGGGGCTGGCTCCACCGATACGATGTACCGGCAACACACCACCTGTAATGACCTGCGGCTTGGTTGATTCGACCGTTTTGCCGGGGCTGTGAATTACGTGGGCAGCTCCAGACGGCAGCAACAAAATGTCGCCCGCGCGCATTGGCAATCGCTGCCCGTCTGGAAATTCGACCCGACACTCTCCCGCCAGGACTATGTGATATGGCGCCACCCCCAGAGTTTCTTGCTGATGGTCTAGCGCCCAATCACCTTGGAACTGGCAACGTATATCCAGGCTGCCTCGCACGTTGGCCAGTGAGATCAGTTTGTCGATGGAATTCATTTGAGCTTATCGCTGAAAAAGCTGAGCGGATCGAACAAAACCACCTCCTCAGAAAAAGCAAAAATATCCCTGTCGAAACATTACACCTAACCTGTACGGGAGTTAACGCTATGTTCAATAACTGGTCCGAATTGCTGCCTACCGTTCAAAAAGCCTTTGGTGCTCTCAGCAAGACCAACCCCAAGATGGTCAAGGCTTATATGGCTCTTGGAGAAGCATCCGCGGAAAACAACGTCCTCGATGCAAAAACCCGTGAGCTGATTTCACTCGCCGTTTCCATTACTACTCGTTGTGACGGCTGTATCGCATCTCACACGGACGCGGCGATCAAAGCCGGCGCAAGTCGTGAAGAAATCGCTGCCGCCCTGGCGACTGCCATTTCACTGAATGCTGGCGCTGCCTACGTTTATTCATTGAGAGCACTGGAAGCTCACGACGCGCTGAAGAAATGATATTCCGCCACTTACACTAATTCAGGCACATCGAATGTGCCTGAATTTTTACCTCTAAATGTTGTGCTATCCGCGCTTTAAACCACCAATCCAGTGGAGAGCGCACATCGCCAAGCGCTTCCTATTCGCCTTCCCGAATTACCCTCTCAACCCCTGACACGATGGCTTTAGCTACCTTCGGCGTCACCGGCGCCTGGGTATGGACAACATCGTTGCGCGTATGGGCCCAGCTCATGATTTCAGATGTTGAACTGATAGGAATCAGCCTTTGCTCAGCAGCTTGGTCGACCAAATTTTTCAAGCTCATGGGCCTTCGAACGTCGGACCATGCATTTTTTTGCATTCGCTCCCTCAGCATCGCTTCGAGGTGCGTCATCGCCGCAATTACGGCCGCTCTATATTCCTTAGCCTCCAATAATCTCCGCGCTTCTGATCCTCTGGAATGCTCTCCATCAGGAGAGATGCGTCGCAAACCCTGAATCAACTGATCTACAAACTCATCCGAATCGCCTAGCCATGATTCTTGACGAAGAAGTACCTGCAACCCGGCAGCGTCTGCTGGAATCTGTTGATAGTCTTTGACAACCAGGATCAATGTGAATGGTTTGGAGTCTTTGCTTTTGCGCCGCGCCAGTGCCATCCGCAGCTCGGCAAAGGTCCATGACGATGACAGCTCTATAACCATGACTACGGCGCGATCGATCAGTGCTTCGATTTTTGCGCTGATGTTGTCACCGGGCGCCACCACGTCATCCGCAGTGACAGGCACAAGTCCGATGGCTTCTACCGCAGGAAATACACGCTCACGGTAAAAAGGTAACAAGTCCAGCTGGACGGAAAAAAAACAGAGGCGTGTTGCTGCGCTTCTAGGCAGCGAAAGCTCTCTGAGCGGCTTTTCTTCTGTGACTTTGCTGACGCTGATCACCTTCTCCATGACAAGCTCTCGCAGCTCGGCAAATGCGTCGGCTAATACGGCACCATATCGCTCCCGAGTCCCCGGAAGATTTATCACCTTAACGCCGCGCCGCTCAAACCTAGCAACATCGGACGGCTTGGCTCCTACGACGATCGTGTAAGCCATTCTGCGCATGCGTCCCAAGCGCTGGGATACAACGTGCCACATCTGGCGAAAGTCAGGATCCTCCAGGCTGTAGCCAATCAATACGGCTGTTTTCGTGATCAGTAGATTTGAGAGGTATGTTGCGAAAAGTGGGTAATTTGCCAAGAAGCCGTCGTAGTCAGATTCTGTGACCACCATCCTATTTGGGTGATGCAGATCGCCATGCAGCTTTAAAAGAACGGTCCCCGCCTTTGAAGCGTTAAGCGACAGTTGCTCTTCCTCCAAAATCGGATACACGACCCGAGGCTCCAATCGATACTGATGTTCCAAAAGAAAATCAAAATTCGTGGTGCACACGATATCGAACGGTATAGAACAGAAGCTGCGATGTGCCTCACCCGGCTGCGCCTCGTGCAGCAGTAATACCTCTGACAACCGATCCATCAGTCGGGCCCGACCAAATTCATGCTCATAGGCAGAAATTGCATCAAGCGGTCCCGTAGAGCTGAAGTCCGCGAGATCCGACTCTAGAATTTTTCCAAGCTCCCCCCAAAGTGGGGGCCGCGCGCCGGAAGGCACATGCGCGTTCAACGACATCCCGGCCCCTACAATGGGTAGCCAACGGCCGGAGACGAGATCGTCTAGAACCGGCTTCGGGAAAAACTGTAGGTACTTCGTGGCCATCCTTGCGCCCCCAGTGGAAAACGTCAATTAACAGAATGTGGCGCGCAAAATAGATTTTTCGCTTCCGTTAAACCGTTTCAGTTCGGATAAAAAGTATGTGCAGACTTAACACGCAGCTCTGCGTGGATCATCAGGGCTGAATGGGCAGCACGGAGACCACGTCGATATATTTATACTTGCGCTTCTTCGCCTCAGCTTTGGCTTCTTGCTCAGCGGTTAAAGTACTGAGTGTGTTTGCATCAAAGACCAAGACTTCCACCGCCCCTTCGAACTCTCTCGTTACGTGCAGTGTCACTCGAAGCTTCGGAGAAAGAGGTTTCGATGCAGGTCGCCTAGGCGGGCGAAATTGAACCTCAGACTCAGGACGCGGCTCAGCTAGAGGCGTCGTCACCGTGGGCTCTGACTCTGCATGTTTCGATGGGCCAAATAGCGCTTGGCGCATCTCCTCCTCACTTAGCTCCACTGCCATTGATTGTCACCCTTGTGTCTAACATTTGGAATCCCGAACGACGATCTACATCTGCGTTGGCAGAAGTAAGACGTACAGTCATATTTGTCACGCGGGCCGCGCATGATCACATTCGTTTTCGTAGGGAGATGACATCATATTTCAACCAGTAAAAATTTACGGAAGCAATTTCGTCACCCGCTTCGATGGAAAACGAAATTTTGGTGGTCGCCACCTGCGTAACGTTTGGATTAACTACACACTCCTGCTCCAGTACAGCGCTTACCGCTGGCCGATTTCCCTCGTGAGAGGGGCGATATCATCAGAACCTGAAATGTACTACCAGCAGGCAACTCCGACCTAGGCTTCAACCGTTGTTCTACTGGCTATCTGCTGCCGACAGTCCAAAGCTCGTTGATCTTTGTAGTGTAGCTCTGACTCATCATCTCCCGCCGCATAGCCCAATCTGGATTCGCCGGCACACTTGCAGATCGCAGTGTTCCCCTACCCCAACGACCATTGATCTTGTCTAACACGCCCATCAATTTCGTTGCCTCTAGCGACTGCGAGCGAGCAAAAAGATCTTCCGTGAACTCACCTGGCTTACACAAACTCAGGAGTAAAACCTCGGCCTTGCTATACCGGAAACCTGCGCGATACAGGGAATCGAGAGCATTCACTGCTGCTTGAGTCAGTAACCTAAGATCATCTGTCGGATATGGGAGATCAACGATCACCCCGTTCGCGTATTTTGCTTCATCAGGATTAAACATTCCCGTACGGATGGTTACGCGAATTTTCTTGCAAAGTGAACCTTGCGCACGGAGCTTTTCAGAGGCTCTCATTACATACGTTGCGACAGCTTCCTTGATGAGAGGTAGCTCGGTTAGACGTCTCCCGAACATTCTACTGCAACAGATTTCTTGCTTCGGAGGATCGGGTTCGTCCAACTCAAGACAAGGAGTACCCGCTAATTCCCTAGCCGTTTTCTCAATGACGACGCTAAATTTCTTACGCAACATCGTGGGATCAGCTTTCGCTAAGTCCATCGCTGTCTTGATTCCGAGCGAATCCAAATGCCCCTTCATGCGGCGCCCGACACCCCAAACCTCAGCCACATCTGTGTTGCGCAGCACCCAGTCGCGTTTTACCTGATCGCAAATATTTACCACCCCACCGGTCTGGGCTAGCAAACGCTTCGCGGTGAAATTTGCCAGCTTAGCCAACGTCTTGGTACGCGCGATTCCAACTCCGACCGGAATGCCGGTAAAGCGCAGAACTTGGCTTCGGATCTGTCTACCAAGCTCGTCCAGACCGTCGATACCCGTTAGATCCGCAAATGCTTCGTCGATGCTGTACACCTCGACCGTCGGCACCATTCCTTCGATCACGGTCATGACCCGCTCACTTATGTCGCCATACAACGCGTAGTTCGAAGAAAAGGCGACAATGCCGTACTGCCTCAGCTTGTGCTTGATTTGGAAATACGGCTCGCCCATTTTAACGAAGGGCTTGGCGTCGTAGCTGCGCGCAATGACGCAACCATCGTTGTTCGAAAGAACCACGATTGGAACCTTGGCTAGATCGGGGCGAAACACCCTCTCGCAACTGGCATAGAAGCTGTTGCAATCAATCAATGCGAACACTGGCTCGTGCTTATTAAACATGACTGCGCACGGTATTCGTGACCACTCCCCAAATAGCCAGCTCGTCACCCTCAAGAATGTATCTCGGTGGGTATTTGGGGTTGTCCGAAAGCAGAATCATCTGCTTCCCTCGTACACACAGCCTTTTGCACGTGGGTTCGTTATTCAGCAGTGCAACAACCACATCGTTATGGCCGGCCTCAAGTGCGCGGTCGACGATGGCCAGGTCGCCATCAAAGATCCCAGCACTCTGCATACTGTCGCCTGCGATAGATATAAGGTACACGTGGGGAGCCCGGATATTGAGGACCTCATCAAGAGAAATGTGCTTCTCAATGTGATCAGCCGCGGGCGATGGGAAGCCTGCGGGGACGCGAAACGAACCCTTGGGGAGCTTTGCGCCGCCTTCTGCAATAGGGCCTATCACCGTGAAACTCATATCAACGCCTTCTGCGAACACTGTATTTTTGTACAGTAAACGACGAAGTCTCGCTTCGGTCAATTTTCACATCAGAGTTTGCGACCGGTGGAGGCGAAATCAACACTGCCAACGTAATCTGGCAGTGCCCAACCGACTCAACTCGACCAGGAAGCGGAGTACCACCGAATTTGCCTGGCCAGCACCAAAAATCTAGTGGGCACTAGCTGGCAAGTGACCCTAATGGAGCTGGCTATGGGCATCGAAGCGTTTGCCACATACACCAATCCAGCTGAAGAACCTGATGGAGATCACTCGCCAGGTGAAAAGCCAGAGGGAAAGGAGCTGAATCGAGACATGCGATAGTTTTCAGGCGGACCACCAATGCAATCGGCGAATATTCTGCTGTACTCCGCAGCTGAGCTGTAACCAACCATCGCTCCGATTTGCAGTATTGTTTTTTTGCTTGCGGTTAATAATGGGAAGGAAATCAGCACACGCATTAACGATAAGATGGTTGCTGCGGAAAATCCCGAAACCTCTATGACTTCTACCTCCGAAAACTCATGGTCGCTTGCTTCGGTAGCACCCAGGGACCACCCTCTACGTGGGTCTGCCACTATCGAACCTAGGTAACGGTTAAGCATGGGATGTGCACACAGGGACAAAAGCCCGCAACGTGAGTAATTAAGCTGGATCATTTCTCGCAACGCCAGGACCAACCCGCATTTCAGGAAAGACTCCATAATAGGATTCGCCCCCCCTCCTTTTTTAATGACTTCCGAATGCAGCGTTTTCACCATTCGAATCAAAGGAGAGGCCGAAGATTGCGCGCTGGAGGGCAGCAGCAATCGATCGGGAAGCAGCTTAAAAAAAGCGGTGACTGCGCCATTTCCTCCGACCACACTTGCACATAAAATCTTGCCAGCTGATGGCCTTTTCACCATACCGATATCATCAGGTTTTTCTGCTGCTGAAGGTTGGGCTTGATGCTCAGGCGCTGGAGAAACGACGCAGTATTCATCGTTATTATTTATGAGCAGAAAATCACCTGGGCTCATCCAAACAGAATCGTCATCCTCAAACACCACATCACATCCCCCGTCTAAAACGAAGATGAACGAGCAGCAGTCATTCGTACGTATCTTGCGCGTCGATGAGTACTCCCCTTCAAACGCTAGGAAGGCCTCAAATCGAATTTCTGGGGCAGCTATTTTCAGCAAAGCGTCTAACACATCCATCATCGTACCCCGGCAATGAACACATTTATTAGCGCCAGCTAAATCTGGACTGCTGCACCGTTTAGACATGTGGTAGCGGCCGTTACCATGTTCAGCTTCGTAATGACGCGACATTCGAATTAAACCTGACGATCATCATACTATTACTCAAATGAATTAGAACTGTTTTCCAGGATCCAATGGAGAAATCGTCAGGGGAAGACGTACCCGTGGCGCGCAAGGAAGTGACGTTGCGTGCCAAATTTCCCCGCGCGAGGCATGACCACTGGTCAGATGGAGCACCGCTCTCGCATGATGTGGCAGCATCGCTCGAAGAATGCCAAAGCTCCGAACAACCCTTGATTGCAGCGGTTTCCAAGGCGTTTTTCGATGTAATTATCCAAGGTTATTTGTGTACGAGCCAGCGATTCTCGGCCTCATCCAAACTAACAACTCATCATGCTTCATATTGATTTGGATACTGCAAAGCCAATAAGATTACGGCCATCATGCAAATACAAGAAGGGATTCAAGTGAATCTTCGATACGCCGCCGTAGACGTGTTTACAGACACCCGGTTTGAGGGTAATCCACTGGCGGTCGTACTGGACGCTGAAGACCTCTCCTCCCTTCAGATGCAGAAAATTGCAGTCGAATTCGGCTTTGCAGAGACGACTTTCGTGCTTCCGCCGTCTGCTCAAGAAAGCACTGCGAGGGTCAGAATTTTCACGCCTGAACGCGAAATCCCATTTGCAGGCCATCCAAATATCGGCACTGCATTTGTGCTTGCCAAGGAAGTAGCAAGGCGTGGCGCTTCCATCCCCGACACCATCGTGCTTGAGCAAATAGCGGGGCCGGTTTCGATTAGTTTTCTGAAAGACAAATCGGTCGTAACTGGTGCTGAGTTGGTTACACCAGAAAGCTTTTCCATTTATTCAAAAGTTTCAGCGTCGTCCGCTGCGCTCTGTCTCTCTGTTGATTCCAACGATGTCCGGACCGTCTCCCATGAGCCACAGATTGCGTCCGTAGGATTGCCTTTTTTGATTGTTGAACTGACGACAAGAGACGCCTTACGCCGGTGTAAACCTAATCCTGTCGGATTCGGTGCGTTGCTACCTCTTGATGGAGCAGCGTCTGTATACGCGTACACCAGAGACGTAGGCAGCTCTACCTCTCCATGCGACATCGAAGCGCGAATGTTTACCAAGCGAATGACTGAAGATCCAGCCACAGGAAGCGCTGCTGCTGCCGCCAGCGCCCTAATTGCAAATGCCGATGGAGTAGCTGATCTCTCTCTTTTGGTAGGTCAAGGAGCAGATATGGGAAGGCCAGGCTTGATTTACACAGACGTACAAACCACGACACACGGAGTATTCGTTCGCCTCGGCGGACATTGCGTTAGCGTTATGGAAGGCACCCTTCATCTTTAGTCCGAAGATCCATTTTTAATCTCATGCTTATTAAAAATACTTCCTCCAGAAAACGGTGATGCGAGCAATCTACTCCGGCAGTTCTTGTGAGGCACTGCATTTGGTTGTCCTCAAATCACGTCGAAATTGAAAGCACATTTACAAGAACAAGACCGGCTGTGCCGAAAATCCCCAAGCGTGGTGACGGTGCCCCCTCGTCTCGCTGCCTCATAAAGACTGGTCCGAAAACATCACTATTTTTTATTCAACTGCCAATACAATTCGAGACAGCTAATAAAATGTCCAAGCGTATAGATCTCGCGGTGCCCTTCGATGAAAAAGAAGAGGCAAAAATGTTCGACGTTGAGTGGGACGACGAAAAACGAGTGTGGTGGACCACAGAGAGCAAAATGTGCGACGGTCTTACTCGTTGGCTCCCCTATGAACCAACCCAACTACATCAATTACATGCCCTTCCCGCCTTCACCTCCAGTGAATCTGACAAAATCCATTTACAAAAATTGGCCCAGAGCTGTGAGTTTCGTGAATGGATGCTTTTGATGCTCCCGGACGGGAAATGGGGAGCTTTTTGGCGAGCAGATTTGGACACTCCAGCAGCAACAGCCGTGGCAGCAGGAAATTATTTAGAAGGTTGTCGCTTTGTCTCGTCACTGCAAAACGAGGCTTTCGCATACATGCGGGAAAACCGGATGTACAACGGACCGCTCCGGTCTGAAGAGAGCACTTGGATGAAGGGTGAAGATGACGATGTCTACTCCGCCGCTGATAACGCCCACTGCGTTGGACACCTCACGATCGCAGGTAGGACGATAGAGATACACCTTCCGCTAGCCTGCGAGGAGCTGGTCGAACATCTCGAATCAAATGCACCATTATCAAAAGATAGCCACTTGGCTTTTGAGGTGCTCGACTACCTGGATCAGAACACCCCCGATAATGTGAAATACCCGCTTCCCGAACAGTTAGATCGTGCTGAAGAAATGTCAAAAAAAATGCACCTCCCCATTTCTAGGCTGGAGCGTTCAAATCGAGCAGCTTGCGCAGCATTCATCGATGCACATAAAGCTGACTTCACAATGTACCGTGCGATCGCGAGACAACTTGAGCAGGAAGGTTGGCCCCTGGTGAAGAAGGTCAATAATTACGTCAAATGGTCCTCAGCTCGGGCGATGCTTTCGGAAGGGATGCCTTGGGAGGTAATTGCACAGCAGTACGGTGTGAAAACGAAATTGACGATCGACAGATATGCAGCGCTGGCAACAGCGGCAGAGGAAGAAACACCTGAGCTACTGACTGAGCCTTTTTTTCAGAATCTGATCAAGCTATCGCTTGAAGGCGGCAGTGTTGAATCGGAAGTGAAGAAAATCGTGCAGGCGTGGGTATGGGCGGAATTCAACCGTGAGCGCTGGATCAGAAAGGTCTCCCGTACACTGCAAACCGAATTGATAAAAAAATGACCATGAGAACGCCCCTATTGGGGCAGGCTCAGCTTTAGGCTAACGGGCGAAAACCCGGAGATGATGCCTCCGGCCAAACTCACTTAAACGGTGTCGATGTGAAACTGTCCCGCGCGGAAAAGCGCTCGAAAAACTCATGCAAAGAGGGACATTTTTCCTTCCAATTGATGTCCGGAAGACGAAACTCGATGTAGGCCAAGGCAACCCAGACGATGATTTCACCAATTGTGAAGCGGTCCTTCTCGCGTGATCCAACCTCTCCATCCAGGGCCGACAGCGTTCTCTTAATAACGTTGTCTCGTCGGAGCGCGAGGAACGAGTCTGCCGATACGTTTCGTTCGAACTTCTTGGTGATCACCGAGGTGAAGGCAGCCTCCATCAATCCCTGCCCCAACCCAGCAAAATGTAAAGCGTGGGCTAGGTTCTCCTTTGGCATCAGTGGTTGCTGCGCAGACATAGAATCGAGGTACTGAACGATCAGCAACGATTCACTGATACCAATACCTTCGGGCGTGACAAGGACGGGTAGCCGACTTGCTGGATTGAACTCGATCGTCGGTGAGTTATGAGCCCAAGGATCCGCCCAAAAAAGCTGGATGTCATCGTGCAGTCCTTTTTCTAAAACGGCGACTCTCACTACCCGTGAGTAAGGAGAAGAATCATTGATGAAAAGCTGCATCCCATTTCTCCAGGCGAACTTCGGAATCGTGAAGGCTCATAAGCACCGGCCTCCTCGAATGTCACAGGACACGCAGGCGCTTATCTACGCACGCTACGAGCCATCACTAGGCGAACCTTGTTTTCCCGCAGATTGCGCGCAAAGTTTTCAGCCATCTTGCCAAACCGGTCGCCCATCACAAGCTTAAGCGTGGGGCCCTGCGCACCACTCTGCACTGCTGCCAGCTGGAAGCGATCAAACCATTCGATAATGTCCTGCGTGACGTCTTCCCACAGGTTGATCTGCAAGCCCGCGTTTTCCATCACCGAGCGCGTTTCAGCCTCAGTGAGTAGCACACTGTTCTCGCTACTTTCTGCCCAAGGTACCGGGTAGAGGACATCCTGCTGACCGTCTACGGCGAGCACGTCGAATGAGCCAAATACGCCGCCGGGTTTAAGGACGCGGTGGATCTCTTTGTACACCTGAGCCCTATCGCGGATGTTCATCACCACATGCTGGGTGTAAACGACATCGAAATGCTCGTCCGCAAAATCCAAGTCCAATAGATTGCCGACTTGATATTGAACGGCGCCGTTCAGTCCCGTTCTGTCAGCGAGCAGCTTAGCGACGTCGACGAACGATTCTGTGAGATCAACACCGGTTACATGACAGCCAAAACCCTCAGCTGTGTATCGCGATGGACCTCCCAGTCCCGAACCTGCATCGAGGACTTTTGACTCTGGCTGGATCTCCAAAAGCTCAATGAAGTCAGCTGTAGTTTTCAAACCACCACTGTGAAATTGATCGAGACCCGCGAGCTGCTCGCTGGTGATTTGACCCTCACCAATGTCTTCAAGCAAACGCTTCACCCGGGTGACAAGGTCTACGTCCTCAGAGCCACCCTCATAATGCTTTCGTATTACTTCTGATTTGTCGCTCACGTCATATCCTCAATAGCCGCGTGTATCAGGATGTCCTGATATCAGTGCGCAGGTTGGTCCAGCAAAAGTGCGAGTGGAGATAGCGGGCCTACGGGGATGAACTCAAACGTCATTAGCCCAGCCTTGTCCAAAGGCATTTTCGCGAACATATCGCGCGCCTCTGACACGTCAGTTACGTTAAGAACAAACACCACGCCACTCTTGTCAGTGCGTACGTTCCACTGCTCGATTTTCCCAGCCAGGCTGAGCTTTACCGTCTCACGCACCTCTTCTGGTAAAACGGCACTCACCGCATCAGGCGTGGCGGTAGGTGTGAGTGATCCGATAGCAATTATTTTGGTCGTCGGAACCTTCGGGAGTTGCTGTGCCGCAAACGCTGCGTTCGCGAGAGAGAAAGTGAGCGTCGCAGTCAGGGCGATCGCGAAAGAGCGCATTACTGTAAAGCGTGGTTTTGAGTTGGATCTGCGTTGGAATGTCATTTCAAAAGATCCTGCATCGTTATGAGTGAAGAAATTATCCGAACACTCAGGCCGTTCCCCTGGAGTGTTCAATTTTTGGAACCAGAAGCAATAACGCTGACGACCGCTTGCCCCCACAGATCGCACCTTCTCCCATGGCCAATTTCCGGCAGAGCCGGCTAATACGCCAAGTGATCGGATTCCTTCCCCTGCAAAATTCTTTGTTATTTGCGCAGACCATACAGCTGGCGACTATTCAATCCCCGACACCTTATCCGTCTCCCACCAGGTCCTCGACATAACAGGGATAATCGCCCTTCGCTCGTTGTGCCATCCCGATGTCGATGTCCAGGGTTGTAATCAACGATTGATCGTCAACAGGTCCAAGAGAGCCAATCTCCTTAGCGTGAGGCGAAAACAACATACCGCGGCCGCCGAAGACCACACCCCCTTGCGCCCTACCCATCCTGTTTGCGGTCGCTACAAAAGCGCCAGAAACCATAGCGGCCATAGAGGCAGCAATCTCCCAATAATGAACATCGGGATCAGATGCACGTGGCACGACTATCAGTTCGGCACCTGCACGGCCGTAATGCCGCGCGTGTTCGTTGAACATCAACTCAGTACACAAAAGAGCGGCAACCTTTACGCCATTGACGTCTATTACGTTGAAGCCAGGTTTCGCAGTTACAAACCATGCCGCCTCATAAAAGCCTGGCTCATTGGGAAAGAAATGTTTCTGATGCAGGAATTGGTAATCTCCATGAATCAACGCAAACGCTTCATTCGCCAAGCGATCATGGGCACTGACGGGCCGTGAAGAAATAATCGCCGGCAGTTGCAAATCCTTCAGCGCATCCAGTCCACGCTCATGATCGGCAATGGTCATCTGGGCCAGCTGATGGTCATAAGTGTCAGCCTCCGAAACCCACGCACCGAACGGCATCTCATTGGTTACCAAAATGTCTGGTTTATCTTCACCTAGGAGGCGAACGATCTCCTCCCAATTCGCATCACCTGGCCGTAAACCTTCCGGCCACTGTGCGAATGAAACCCTTAGCGAACCCATTGTGACGCACCCTCAATTTACCAATCGCCGGGGAGACTGTTTTACTGCCCGATTTGCGGTGTCGTTCCCGTATCAAAGTGAGATGTACTAAGTGCGCCTCGCTCAAATCGAGCGAGTGCACTTCTCGAAATACACGTCATTTAGGCGAGAGGTATGCGGCTTCTTCACTCGACAAAGATGATTTAACCCAGCGACCCGCATCATCGATGATGACTTCCTCAACACCATCTACAAGACCATCGAAGGCAAGCTCAACGACCATTTCAGGACTGGTTTTCTGCGCTTCAACTCCAGCAGCCATGTCGGTATCGATGTACCCAGGATGCACGCCTACCACGAAGGTGTTCTGACCACGCAGCTCGTTTCTTAGACCATTCGTAAGCGACCACTGCGCTGCTTTCGATGCACTGTACGGGCCCGACTCCTGAATGTTGAGCCAGCTCAAAACGGACAAGATATTGATGATCGCACCGCCACCCTGATTAGCTAATACAGGTGCAAATGCGCGTGTCATGAGCAAGGTGCCGATTGAGTTGACTTCAAAATGCTCTCGCAAGCTATCAACAGCATCGTCAGCTAACAGAGAACCGTATTTGAGGTAGCCCGCGTTATTGATCAATATGCCTACGTCAGGACACGATTGAGCAGCCTTCAAGACGCTCTCAGGATCGGTGATATCGAGTTCAATTGGATGGCAACCGGAAATTTTCAGGTCAGCTAAGTTCCGGGCGGCAGCGTAGACCTTCGAAGCCCCTGCCTTCAAAGCTGCGGAAACAAAAGCCTTGCCTAACCCTCTATTGGCACCACTTACAAATACGACTTGCCCGCGAATTTCCATACACCCTCCGGCGGTTTTGTTGGGCAGTTGTATGCCCTTCGGTTGTATTAAGTTTTCTTCGCACTGCATGACAGCTGTTTCTTCAATACGAGCCGCCGAAGCCTCAGCTCCTCGCATTTAGTCGCCCAATCTCTGAGCCCCTCGCTGTTGGTATTTCTCCTGCCGACCAAGCATGATGATCATAATGCTTCAAGTCAACCACTCTCCCCTGAACTACACAAACATCCCTTGAGCATCGGCTCAGCTGTCGAGCCGCCTTAGGCTTGGCTGGGCGCTCCTGGTACTGCGGATCTATGGGTGAGAAACCGATTTTTTAAAATGCCAACTACCGCAAGGTCAGGCTAGGTGGAGTGTCCATTGATGCTATAACTCCGAGCGGTTTTCCTATTTACGAGTTCTTTCAGCAGATGCATCCCTTCTGGCCAATCGCCTAATCCGCTATCACCGTTGATGTGCCCAAGCGGGCCCAGCGAGTGAAAGTCACTTTTCCAGTGACGAGCTTTTACCTTCGAATAGCCGAGTGCGTCATACGGATCGTTAGTGCTCGACACGATTAGAGAGGGGAAGCGCAGTGGTTCTGCTGGGACGGTGTTGAAGCTTGGGGCTGTATCGGAAAAGCCTGGGGTATGTGGATCAGGAACCGCCACCAACATCGCTGCCGACACGGGGAGAGATGAAACCTGTTGCCAAGAGGCAACAAGAAGGCAGCCAAGGCTATGGGCAACCAGCACAGGAGGTGAGCTGGCTTTGCTTACTATAAGCTCAAGGGCCTCAATCCAATCACTCAACTCTGGATCATCCCAACTGCGCGGTTTGAAACGCCTTATCGAAGGATCGTTTTTTTCCCAGCGAGATTGCCAATGTGCTTGGCCAGAACCACCAAAACCCGGCACCATGATCAACTCAGTCATTTCTACATCTCCAACGACGCACCGCATCGTTGCACGTGGGAATTATCCTATTGTCCAAGCCTCCTAAAATCGTTTTGGATATCCGTTGCGCATCACCCGCGAGTGATCTCAAAGGCTAGATGGGTGAGCACCTAGCACATCCAACCTCGCGCATTAGCTCAGTATGTCTCGATGCTTATGAATGAACTGTGCAGGAGTCATCAAAGGGCCACCGATGATTTCAGCCCCTGTGGTGTCAAGCCCCTCAAGCCGTCGCTCTTGCTGATCAATTTTCACTGCTTTGAAGTGAACTGCGAACGAGGGGTCTCCATCCCAGCCAAGCGTCTTAACGAACGTGTCAGCATCGACTTGCTCATATCGAATGGGTCGACCCAACGTCTCCGTCAGCACGTCAGCAAGTTCTTCGTGGCTATATTCAATTGGGCCATGCAAAGGGTAAAACTGATTGGCATGGCCATCAGGTTTATCGAGAATTCCGGCGACAATCCGAGCAATATCTATCGCAGCGATTGGAGCAAACCGGCTGTCTCTGTCGAAGGGAGTTAAATAGCGACCTTGTCGTATCTCCGCGGCTATGTAGAGCATCCATTCTTGGAAGAAGGTAATTCTCAAATGAGTGGTGGGTACACCTGACCAAGTGAACACCTGCTCGGCCATCCAGTGGTTCAAAGTAGCTTGGCTATGAGCGTCAGGCCGGGCTTGCTTATGCGACATGTTGACGACGTGCTTAACGTTATTTTCTAGTGCTGCTTGCGCGAAAATCGCGGCAGCTTCGACCAAGCCGCTACTCAGGGGATAAACGAAGTACGCACCGTCCACACCTGCCATCGCAAGCCGGACTTGCTTAAGGCTCAGCAAATCGCCGACGAAGATTTCCGCTCCCATGTCTTTGGGTTTTTGAGAGCGTTCATCTTCCCTGTGAACGAGCGCATGTACACGGTGGCCTTTTTCCAGCAGAAATTGAACGGTTGGACCACCTGTCGCACCGGTCGAGCCTGTTACTAGAAATGTTTTCACAAGATTAGTCCTGAGTAAAAACCACCAAAAGGAATAGAATATTAGGAGTGAATCCGTCCAAGCAGTACGATCATCATGCTTCCGTTGCCCGAGCTTGATGGGTACACTCCCCTACGTCAAATATTTTTTTCATTGGATCTTGAGAACCGTTATGCGCTATCCGGCTGAGGAAACAGCAGAAAAGCACCGACGAATTTTGGAGCAGGCTTCCATCTTATTTCGTGAGCGTGGCTTCTCTGGCGTCAGCGTCAGTGAAGTCATGAAAGCAACAGGCCTGACTCACGGTGCGTTCTACAACCACTTCGAATCGAAGGACGACTTGATTGCTAAGAGTTTAGGCGATGCATCGTCAAAAGCACTGGCGACGCTGAAAGATGCTGGAGAGTCGATAGAGCTGATGGAGCAGTACATTCAGGAATACCTTACCGAGTCGCATCGAGACGATACGGGGAACGGTTGCCTGATGACGGCGTTGGGTTCAGAGGTCGCGAGAGAGCCCTCTGTGCGCCCTACCTTCACGCGTCATTTTAAGGGCGTAATCGAGAGCATGGCAGCTCCATTTGTGAAAGCCAAAAAGCGCAACTCACGGCGCCACGCAATTCATCAGATTTCTAGCATGGTCGGCGCGATCATCTTGGCTAGAGCGGTAGATGATCCAGAGCTATCTGAAGAGATCCTGCGAGAAGTGCGTACTGAACTGAGCTGAGTCTTCCACTCAAGCGAGTTGAACTCGTTACTGGATTTCTCGCCCGGAAGGTGAAGCAAGGCGCCTTCCGCCAGATACCTTGATGTCCTCCTTCCTGATCACGAGCTGATATGTCATCCGACATATAATCTCAATTGTGACCGTTGAAAAATTTGTGGTGAGGTACCATTACCTCCAATCCCTTACCTTGGATTGCTACACGTTACTGCTCGACCAAGCCGGCAGTCATCGCGTTATCGGTAAGCAGATCGTACCTCCCCCAAAATTTCTTCTGACAGTTCATCGTCGTCAACTGCCCTGGCAAGGACCATTGCTCCAACCATCGAAGAAAGCATTCTGATGGAGTCTCCTCGGGCATCTTGTTCTGCGGCCCAGGGGAAATGGTTGGACATCATTTCGATGACACCTAGCAAATAATGTGAGAAGTGTTTTTGAGTTGACACTTCGTTCCTCACCTCCCCTCCCAGTGCACTCATCAAGCAGCCCGTGCCTGGTGAATCTCTATGCTCGATGCTGAGGAACCGTTGAACATATTCGACCATCGACTCAGGTGAGTCGGAATGCTCGCCCATTTCCTGCAACGATTCCTTTGCCGCATATTCGATGCAGGCTGCCATCAAGGATTCTTTCGATTTGAAATGGTTATAAAAAGGACCATGCGTTAGTCCTGTGGCCTGCATAATTTGACTAACGGTCACACCATTGAAGCCTTTCTCACGAAATAGTCGACTAGCCTCAATAAGAATCCGTTGGTGCTTTTCCGCTGTCTCGGATTTTGGATATCTCATAGCGGTAACTCAATTGATGACGGACTTGACAGGTAGCATGACACCCATCATGCTTAAATCGCAAGCAGGGCAAAACCAATGGTTGTGCCCGGTGGAAGATTAACGAGGCGAAAACGCGGGTAAAGAGATTCCATTCGCGACCATCCTTTCTCCGATGGATCCGGCTTTTTACCCTAAACGATTGTCTCCAGCTTCCAGCGTATGGTCCCTACATCTGTGAGGAGCACCGTAAGTGAACGCTGATTTTATCGATGAAAAGTGTCTAAAAAGCCGCGTTGCGGCTATTACTGAAGACACATACTTTTCGGCTATTGTCCTATCCGCTCGACCCTCCTCCTGCTGCTCCTTCTCCTCTGATTTTTTTCGCATTGATATGCCTCTGCCTGGCTATCCACCTCCGTCATAAATGAGGCGCCGTTGCAGCTTATGCGGTCTCTTGTAACCGCACTAATTGCACATTTTTGCGACGCCCGTCGGCAGACGCGACGGTATCGATGAATGGGCCAACAGAAAGAACCCTTCAAGAGGCGCAGGTTTTTCTCAGCAAAAGCGGGCACACCAGATGCTGGTGAGTTACTGACGATGATAGTAGGTCCGTGCGAATCGATCCTTAGCACGACTCCGGCTCACAACGTCGGCGTTATCTGAAAGCAAATCGCTTAGCAGCTAGAAGAAAGGCTTAAAAACACAATCGATTAACCTTCCGGAAGGAGCACGTGATGAATGACGCAACGAATCTCGGTACGGCAGTTGTAACTGGAGCTACTGGCGGCGTAGGCGCGCTTTATGCCCAAGGTTTGGCTGACCGAGGATACGATCTACTGCTTGTTGGTAGGCAGGAAAAGGCGCTCAAGGAACTGGCTGAAAAAATCAGTAAGTCTTCCGGACGGACCGTCAATATCGCAGCGCATGACCTGTCGAATGCTGGCGAACTGAATACCCTTGCCTCCCGCCTTAGTGGTGATAGCAGTGTTTCCCTTTTGGCAAATATTGCCGGCACCTCTTCCTTCAGTCCTTTCATCAAGCTTGGCTCAGATGACATCGCTCAAACTATTGCCATCAACGTCACAGCTTTAACCCAACTCAGCCACGCGGTTGCTCCAGGATTTGTTGAGCGCGGCAAAGGCACCATTGTCAATTTTGCTTCCGTGCTCGCATTCAGGCCTTGGGCTGAATTCAACGTCTACAACGCAACCAAGGCCTATGTGGTCATGCTTTCTCAATCGCTTCAGGCTGACTTAGGGGAAAAAGGAGTGTTGGTGCAGGTTGTCGCCCCACCAGCGACCGCCACCCCTTTCTGGGCGAATGCCGGTTTTAACGTTGAGAATCTGCCTGCTAAAGCAGTCATGAAAAGTGAGGATCTCGTCAGTGCGGCGCTCGTGGGTCTAGACAATGGTGAAAGCTGGGTGCTGCCATCCCTTGGAGACGTTTCCGTGTGGGAAGCCTTCCAGAGTGCCCGTACAGAGCTTGTGAAGAGCATGATGAATGGCACGCCTGCCGAGCGTTACACGAAGGGTTGAAGTCACAACTTGGAGCAATTTCCCAGCGGTGCCTGGCGAAATTGGAGTCCCATTCTTTGCTGAACGAGTAGCTCAAATGAACGTGATTGATACCATCCTCCAGCGAAATGAAACATTCTCAAAAACTGACTTCAACAAAGATCTGAAAATCGTTCCATCCACGAAAACAATGATCATTGCTTGCGTTGATAGCCGTGTTGACCCTGCTGATATTTTCGGGTTGAAGCCAGGTGATGCGGTTGTCATTCGCAACGTAGGTGGCCGAGTAGATCCGGCAACACTTCGGACCATGGGCATGCTCGGGGCAGTTACGAAAGCCAGTGGCGGTGTATTAGGTACAGGGTGGAACCTAATCGTTTTGCACCACACAGATTGCGGTATCAAGCCATGCCTTACTCATGCGCCGGAAATGCTTGCTACCCATCTAGGAGTCGAACCAGGGAGCATCGATGCCGGGGAAATTAATGATCCTTACAAGTCGATCGTTAGTGATGTCGCTGCCCTGAAAGCAAATCCTAAATTCCCGGGTGGTTTCCTCGTGACCGGTATCGTGTACGACGTTGATACAGGTAAGGCGGAGGTAGTGGTTCCTTCGGCTTTGCTACGTCCCGAGTAGAGCTGAAGATCCTCAAATCCGCACTTAAATACTGCCTCGCTCCACCATGGGAGAGGGGCAGCTTTTTTCGCACTGCCCCCTACGCAAGTATGATTTTCTCACAGCGCTTTTGCGTGGATTCGATCTAAGCTGGTCAAAGACCAGCAACCAGGCCTGCGAGGAAGCAGAATTGCCCCCTCCCACCTTCGCACTACGTATGCTACCGACCCTACATAAGCTCTAAGAACGTTGGTTTTGTTCCCTATTTTAAAAGGACTTAGATATCGCCAATTATTCGGATTACCCAGACCTATCGATGAACGACACCGCTGCTCGAATTGCCACCCTAATCCAGAACATGATGAGTTTCTGGAAGAACCCTCAGGGTTGGGCGCCAATAGAGGCGGCAGAGCTGCTCAATAAATCAATGCTGGAATGGCAAAGCTCGTTAGCTCGTACGTTAGGCAAATGGACTGGCCCGCTCAGCGATGGCGAGCTAATTTTGGCGTGGGCAAACATCGGGGCACTGGTGGAGGGACAGCTAAAGCTATTCCTTTCTGCTTACTACAACGACTACCTAGCTGATGCCGAATCCATAAAGAACAGGAATGGCACCGTCCAAGATCCAGACGGTGTCACGTTGGAGCCGCTGAGAGTTTTTTTCAACAAGAGAATTTGGTCACCAGAACAACCCTGGAATGCCTGGATCCTCCAGATACTGCAACGTAGAAATGCCATCCACGCCTTTAAGGCAAAAGACATCGGCACCTCCGCAGAGCTTCACGCTGCGTTGAGGACTCTTCTCTTGTTCATACGAGATATGAATTCGATGCTGCCGTATCCAGAAATGTATGGGCCTAGCGAATACGACTATCAACGGTAGACGTGCTGATCGGCTTGCATTTAGAGCATTCTGACCTCCCTTTTACCCCTTCCATCTTACGTCTTAGGACCCGGCATGAGATAGACTCGTCGATCAATGTTGCACCCCAGGATCAGTCATTTAGGGAGCCGGAATGGCCAAGGTATTTTTTTCTTATAGTCACCTCGATGAGGATCACCGTAACCAGTTAGAGGCTCATCTTGCGACGCTCCGACATGAGAAGAGGATTGAGTCCTGGCACGATCGCCGCCTGTTGGCTGGCAGCGACTTCAGCTCTGAAATCGACCAGCAGATCAATGACGCCGACGTCATCCTACTTCTCGTTAGTGCAAACTTCCTGAACTCTACATACTGCTATTCGATCGAGATGGAGCGCGCGCTGGAGCGGCACCGCGCAGGAGAAGCTCGCGTCATCCCAGTCATCGTCAAGCCGTGCGATTGGGAATCGACACCTCTAGGCGGTTTGCTTGCAACACCTCGTGACGGTAAAGCCATCACGACCTGGCCGAACTTTGACGAAGCTTTTACTGACGTCGCCAAGCAGATCCGCAAGGTCGTCGACGAGATCAACGCGTCATCTTCGAAGACGATTGGTGCGTCCGTCTCGAAGCCTGTCGTCTCTGTGCCCTCTTCCAATGTCTCCATCAGTCCGCCGAGGTCCAGCAATCTCAGACTCAAACAGTCGTTTACTGAGCGTGAGGTCGACCTGTTCCGCCACGAGACCTTTGAGTTTATTGCACGTTTCTTTCAAGGCTCCCTAGCTGAATTGCAGGCTCGAAATCCTAGAATTGAGGGCGTATTCCGAACAATAGATGCGAATACTTTTGAGTCTACGATTTACAGTGAGGGCAAAAAATCGAGTGAATGCACGATAGCCATGGGCGGCATGTTGGGTGCTAACGCGATCACCTACTCGCCTAAGAAGCTATCGGCTCACGGTGGTGGGTTCACCGAAATGCTGACCGTCGAACACGATAATCAGACGCTTTACATCAAACAAATGCTGAACATGTATGGTGGACGCGAGACGAAGCTCACACAGGAGGGTGCAGCAGAGGCGCTATGGGCGATGCTGATCGGGCCTTTGCAGCGGTAGCTGCTTCGGGTTTAGCTAAAGCTTGCAAGACAAGCCTCGTGCAGCGCGCGAGGCTTTGCAAATGTAGTGATCGCAAACTTATTTCTAAAAGCTAACCGAGGATTTTATGAGTACAAACTCACCAAGTCTTCGCCGATGGAATTTGCGATGTAATCCAAGCATCGTCCAATATCATTTTCGCGAGCCTACATGGCAACCGACACCATTTACGTCGATAGAATCGTGATGGAAAAAATATTGGTAAATGCCGCTGAAGGAACGACCTTCTAATGGGTTTTATTTCGTCGTCGAGCCATCCATGTATTGTGTACTTATCAGATGCTTTTCGCAGCAACAATTCGATATAGCTATCACCATATCTAAAATCACCTAGTTCTGAACCTGATATGTTCGAAATATACACATCAGATCCTTCCTGAACCGCCTGTTCAAGAAATCTCACTACACATGGAGGAATGGAGAATGCACGAACCCTTACAGAATTAAAATAAGCCGCGCACCCATATTTTGCTGTTAACCAAGATCGCGCCGCGATTACTCGGTGGTTGCCTACGGAGCACTCCACCAAACCACCAAAGCTCCTGAGTGTAAGCGGCTCCGTCGAATTTGGCGCTGGGAACCATTGGTCTTCGATCTGCGACTCAAAATATTTCAATACCTGAGCCTTCCAGCCTTCGCCATGCAACTTGTACGTGGCAGTACGCCATGTATCTCCCGGACTCCAAAAGTCACGTCGATTCAACGAGGCCAACTTATGCACCGGCACATCGACATATACATCAGTGGACTTGGCTCCTCCTGAAAGCGTGAAAACCCCAGTTTCAATATCGTGATAAATCTGTTCATCCAACGTAGGGCAAACAGCATTTTTTGCAGCATCTTTAATCAATTCAATTATTGCTGGCGTCATTGATAACTCAGAGCAAATAAGTAGTTGTTAGAGTTTACGGAGTGATCACGTCAACTCAATGTAATTTTTTTTATCTCAATCGATTCTGCATTTCTTCACTCGCAGCAGGCCCAGCCCGCAAGGTGCACTGGTCCAGTGGCACGACCTGATCATCGAGCACACCAAACATCGTGAGCTGCACAGGACGTCCGCTGGCAGTCTCAATGACTTGCACACTCTCACCTTCCGGCGCTTGATGACGATTACCCCAAGCAGTAAACGCCAAGAGTACAAGCTTGAAATCTTCACCCTTCGCTGTCGGGACATATTCGTAGCGAGGTGGACGCTCACTGTATTGCCGGCGTTCTAACAGGCCCGCTTCTACCAAGGCATTCAGTCGTCGAGTCAACGTACTCGGTGGGATAGCCAGGCTAGTGGAAAACTCCTCGAAGCGTTTCAGGCCATGCAATGCATCACGCATGATCAAAATGCTCCACCACTCCCCTACCTTATCCAGGCTGCGCGCGATCGGGCATTCGGCATCGCTGAAGCTCGTGCTTTGCATGAAGGCTCCTCATCGGTATTCAGACAAATAATGGGTAAGTAATGTTACTTTCATTATGATAGTGACGTCCATTTGTCATTACCTCACAAAAGCTTAAGGAGTTGGATCGCATGAGTAAACGCATCGTCGTCACCGGCATGGGCGCACTGACCCCGCTTGCCAGCGGAGTTGAATTGACTTGGCAACGCCTGCTCGAAGGCCAATCGGGGATTCGCCCGCTGCCGGTGGACCTTGTTGGCGATCTAGCGATCAGTATTGGTGGCCAGGTCCTCGACCGAGCGCAAGATCCAGAAGGCGGTTTCGATCCTGATGAAGTGCTGGCTCAAAAAGAACAGCGCAAGATGGACCGTTTCATTCTCTTCGCAATGGCTGCCGCCAAAGAAGCATTGGATCAAGCTGGCTGGCACCCTGAAGACCGTGAATCCCAAGAACGAACAGGCACTATCATCGCCTCCGGTGTTGGCGGCTTCCCCGCCATCGCAGAAGCCGTGCGTACAACTGACAGCAAAGGCCCGCGTCGTCTATCGCCCTTCACCATCCCGTCCTTCTTGAGCAACATGGCAGCGGGTCACGTCTCGATTCGCCACGGCTTCAAGGGTCCTCTGGGAGCCCCAGTGACTGCATGTGCTGCTGGCGTCCAGGCTATCGGTGATGCTGCTCGAATGATTCGTGCTGGCGAAATCGATGTCGCCATCTGTGGTGGCGCAGAAGCCGCGATCCACCGCGTAAGCCTGGCTGGCTTCGCCGCAGCGCGGGCTCTCTCCAGTGATCATAACGAAACACCAGAAAAAGCATCTCGCCCGTTCGACCAAGCTCGTGATGGCTTTGTCATGGGTGAAGGCGCGGGCCTCCTGGTAATCGAAGAACTTGAGCACGCACTCGCACGTGGTGCAAAACCGATTGCTGAGTTGGTCGGCTACGGTACCAGTGCCGACGCGTACCACATGACCGCTGGACCAGAAGATGGTGACGGTGCTCGCCGAGCAATGGAGCAAGCACTTCGACAAGCAGGCATCGAACCTTCTCAAATTCAACATTTGAACGCTCACGCCACCTCGACGCCTGTCGGTGACAAAGGCGAATTGGCAGCTATCAAAGCGTTGTTTGGCGAAGGCAGCAGTCTGGCTATCAGCTCCACCAAATCCGCTACAGGTCATCTGTTGGGGGCTGCCGGTGGTATCGAAGCGATATTCGCAGTGCTTGCACTACGTGATCAAATAGCTCCAGCAACGCTTAACCTCGAAAACCCAGATGAGGGGGCAGAAGGCCTCAATATGATCCGCGGTAAAGCACAACCAATGCCGATGGAATATGCACTTTCCAACGGTTTTGGCTTTGGCGGTGTGAATGCCAGCGTGCTGTTCCGACGCTGGTCTTAAGGCATCCACCGATTAAAATGCGGGCTTGTGCCGCAGACCTTTTAAGCGTCGTTACGAGTCGTGTCGTGTCGTGTCTCAAGGCTTCTTGTAGCTAAGACACGATCGACTTTAAACAATCGACCTCTGCCGTTCAGTACATTTTGGTAACGTATTCCAGAAACGCCTCCCGCAGATATTCACTGCGAGCCGCATAGTGAGCTTGGCGATGATCATTAGGGCACAACGCGATCATGTTCCTAGGATTATCCAAACCTTCCTCTGAGAGCGGAACAATATGGTGAGTCTCTAAATACAGATTTCCATTACTCTTCAGAAAGCCTTCAGCACCGCAGAACTCGCAGAATCCGGCTGAGCGCTTTAGAACAGCGCGGCGATGGGCTTGATCACGAGGGTAGACACGAGATGTTTCGAAAAACGCAGTAGGCGCCTCTTCTACAAACTGGTCCTCAATTCCTATCTCATAGGTTCCAAGATCGGAGGTGCTCTTCAGCGCCTTTTCGTACGGCACTATTGGAATATTAGCGTCGAGCGCTTCACATACCTGTTGAGGAACAGTAACGTCAACACCATCTACTGTTTTCCTAGGTCCCCGAACGAGCACGTAATCACCCTCATAGGTGTAGCTACGCACGTGCCATTTGACCGTATCCAGCTCACGAGCATTGGCGTTCTCTGACTCATCATCATGGGGCTGTGCGCGATCCACAATCGCAACCGAGAAATCCAGCCTCGCGCTTTCACAATTGCGAATTGCGTTATCGAGTAACCCAGCTTTTGACGCCCATTGAACACCTCGGCGCATTTTGGACATTTCTTGTTTTTTGGCTTCTCCTTGGTATTTGCGATGGTCTTCCCCCATGCGTCTATACATCATTTGATCTTCGCGCGCGTTTCCACGAATGATGATCTCATCGCCCTCGACCTTCATCTTGTCGTACCAAAGGCTCATCAGCACTTCCCCAGCAGCGTCGACGAACACCCATCGAGATCGATAGAGCTGGTTTCGTGCAAAATCTGGCTCTGGCTGCCCGTTCGACTTCCAATGCCATGGGTCCACATCGAGGCCGGCCGCTACTAAAACGTCGTACACTCGTTGAGAAACCTTTGGTCTGAGGGCCTTCAATGATTCATGTGCGTCCATTTACCGCGCTCCTCTAACTCGCATAACCCACTTGGACCGTTTTCGGCGCAGCCAGCTCCTTCTCGCGTGGTCAGCGTCAAATCTCTATAGCTTAGGCAATAGAGCTTGATCTTGTTTTCCTGCTTCCTAGCTAGAGAGGCTGCTTCGCAAAACTGCTTCGTCAACTTTACTTTCCTCGATCTGGAGAACAACGCATAACTACCGCGGCAGTTCCCCAGAGCCCAGGTAACCTAGATGCCCCTAGCATTTGAAACATTCGTAGCGACCGTCGCAGTACGCAACGAGTACGGCTCGTCTCAAACAGCTTGCCGGCTACAACCAACTGGGTAATGAGCGAGCATCAACCCGATAAACGGTAAACCAACAGCGTTTGCTGAGAGTTCTGGATAATGCCGTTCCCTGCACAGTCTGAGCTGTTTTAAATCAAGGCGTTATCACCGTGCCAATCAGCTCGGACAAATTTCTTAAAATTATACTTCCCGAGATTTAGGTTTTGAGCGTGGTCCAAGATGATGACCTGAGGGTAAAAGCCAACCTCAGGTCGAATGCGGTGTATTTCACGTAAAATCGTCACGTAAAGCTCCTGAACTTTGTCCGTATCCTCACTGTTCGGTGAATTAGGATTTGGGAAATAAACCTGACTAGGTTGATCCAAAAATAAAAAACTAGGAACGCTTGAGTCTGGAGAGTTACAAAATAGACGCAGCATACCCATAGAAGCTGCGAGGTGAAAAGCGAGCCAGTTCGCACCGCTCCCCATGTCCGACAACGCAACGTTTCCGTATTTTTCGTCAATATGCAAAAGACTTAGCTCGTCCAGTTTCATCCTCAGATTCGGCGGCCTGAACTCTTCCTCAAAATCCAAATGAGAACATAGAGTACTCATCCACTTATTCAACTTAGTTTCAGCTTGAAAAATGGCATTGGCAAAATCATATTCTGAGAACTGCTTATCTAGCAGCTTCAGCTCATTACGAAGCTCTTTCAGAGTCGACGCGTCTTCACTACCTACCTCTCCCACGACCCTCATCGAAAAATCAATCTGGACCTTATAGTAGTTCAATGCGTCCGCTAGACTTTTGTATTTTTTAAAATTTTCCTCAAACAAATCGAGCGTTTTTAAATCATCCTCAAGTTTCTTAATTTCGGAAATTAATTCCCTACGAGTAGTGCGAAAAGATTCGAGTTGCTCAGAGTCATATCTCGCAAAATTTGCCATCGACGCAATTTCTGAATTGAGGTTATCCATCGCAGTTACATATTTTCTAGATTCTTCAAGCATCTCAGGTACATCCTGACTGCACACAGGGCACGTAACCATATCGTGGGTAACAGCTACACCTCTAGCCAAGTCATTTCTATGGTGCACCAGAGTTTTCTTTGCATAATCTCTAACCGTTTCGATTTGCTTTATTTTCTTATTAGCAGAGCTAAGTTCTTCTTGTTTTTCGAGCAACTTTATACCCAGCGATTCATATCGACGAGTCGTATCAGTTTTCAAATAATAATCTTCAGCCAAGCCTGGAAGATTTTTACCAGCTTTCAACGCGTCCTGAACAGTAACCATATTTGGAGGCGAAACATTTATTAACGCGTAGTAGTTTTCGATATGATCTTTTAGGCGATTACCATATTTATCGCTTTCTTCCGCAGTGCGCTGTGCATCGCGCTCAATGCGCTTAATTTTTAATCTGAGATCGTCGATTTGCCGCTTGACGCTGAAGTAATCGTCATTAACCAAGCCTAAAAATATTGGCAATTGATCTAATATGTCCTTTCGCTTAAACACGTCATCCATTTTAGAGAACAGGGCATGCTTACTGGCAATTAGGTTTTGATACTGATAAAGAAACGGGGTCATGTTTCTGATGCTTGCTTTTCCAGACTTCCGGTCTGCATCAGCTGGGCTCGGATTAATCACTCTGAGCCCGATATACCTCTCGATATCCTCTTGCCCTGCGCCTTTGATTTTCAAAAGAGGTAAGCTCTCGAAATAATCGATATTGAGCTTATGTATTATAGAGCAATCACTTTCAAATTTGACGTAGATTTTAGATGCACCATCAAGCTTCCAAGCCGGCCTTGCAATTACTAAATAACCTTCTTTTAGCCGCAGTACAATACAAAATAACTTAGCGTAGGATTCGATTTTTCCTTTAGGTATGGTGTTTAGGCTAGAGCACAGGCAATAATCGACTATCTCAATGAGCGCACTTTTTCCTCGCTTCGAGACGCCAGTGACAATATTCAAACCTTTCGTCAACCTAAGAAGCCGACTAGTTCCATCAGCACCAAAAATTCGAATTTGCTTTATATAACAGTTCATACCTTGAAAACTCCTAACTTATAGAAGCAAGCCGCGAGATCTTCTTTAGAAAAAATCATTCCTAAATTTCGCGATGCCTTAAAATATTCTTTAGCTATATGACTCGTATACGATTCTTTCTTGGGCTCATAACCAGACACATTGCTGATTAATAGGTCAAAGCTATGCCCTCTTGCCGAATATGCTAATATGGCTCGATTTGTGTACTCAGTGTAATTATTGACTGCAAGTTGTAATGCCAGCACCCTTTTACGCTTTTCGCTTGTGTCAAGAAATGCAGAATAAACAGTGCTTGTGCTTTTCAGAGCCACTAATGGATCGCGAGAATCACTGCGCAGAACTAGTGGAATCATCAGATAAACCAGTTGAAAAGGAACCGGCTTTGCATATCCAAAAACAAAATGCTCAATAAAGTCGGCCAACCAAAAGGGGCTGAGTGCAAGTGTGATTTTCTCGTCAATCATCTATATCTAACTCCGTAATACGCCAGCAAAATTCAGATGTATTGACATAAGAATGCAACATTCCTCTTCTGAATTTTTTCGCTTCTGCGCTGCCATCTGTTCCGCCCGCCCGAACATTCCGAAGCGAATTTACGTATAGTTGCTTAGATGCCCTGATCAACGCGGCCTCATTAATAGGCGCCTTTGCTACTTCTAGGCAACTGTTCTCCTTGTCGAGATCCAGATCGGTCCCAATGCCCTTCTCCGTATTTTGAAACTCTTTCAAAACAACTGGATCTTTGCCTGCTGTAATACCTACCGTCAGGGTATAGTAATAATAATCTTGAGCTGCTGAGAAAACCTGTTTTTCGTACGGTATAAACTTAACCTGCTCAATGCATCGATGCCGGAATATGTCCTCCCCGCACACCGCGCGCTCCAGATCAGGATAGCAAATAACACCTCCATTATTGACCTCTTGGGTCTGTGCGATTAGGAAGTTATGTAACTCGTCTCGCTCTATGTCCCAAGACCCTGGAGTAGTAACTCCTTTTATTGCAATCATGCCGAGAAGCGATCTGACCATGTTAGCTCTGTGCTTAACATGAACAGCCGAAAGGGCAATATGCGCTACTAATCCTTCGTAAAGCTTGAAAGCACCATCGGAAGAATGCTTTATTGTTACTCGCGATAAAATGCATGCTAGTTTATCTTGATCGTAACCAGCGTCAAACTCGTAGATTTTTTGCACATACGAAATGATGGTTTTATAAGAGCCCGGCTTACTAAGTATCTCATCGGCCTTCTTTCTTAAACTACCATATCTATCTTTGGCTACTGCTGCGTTCCATTGCCCTAACATTGACTCTGCACGGACAATTGAGCTGGTTAACAGCACCAAATTTGAAAATGGTTTTAATAAATCATAATTCTCAACCCAGTTCTTGAGTGTTTTCCAAAAATCGACATGCGTGTCTACTAGCACGTGGTCTGGGTTTTCGTGATGTTTGATTTCGTAATTGTAGTCCGCTGTAGTGATATCACCTAACTGTTCAAGATTTACTATCGCACCAGCCGGAGCTTCTAGACATATCTTCAGCACCATCAAATACTGATAAAGATTCCCAAGCTGGCTCAGCGCTGCATTATTTTTAGCTGTTGAAGCCATTTTTAAGCTCCATCTTTTGGCAAGCACATGCCACTCATAGTTTTTTCCTAATGTCAGGAGTTACCGCGTTCACCTAAGGGTTATGGCTGCGCGGCATAGCCGCGCTAGCCACACATCACAAATGAATCAGTTACATAGATTTTATTTTCCGAACTACATCCAGGGCCCCTTCGAGCAACTGGGATGCGTGCTCAAAATTGTCTCGCTGTTCTTTCAAGTCGTACGCCCACTTCGTGCCGTGAAAAAAATTGTTCCTGAAGCGATATACAATTAATAAGGAAGCACTCAAGCATTCCGCAAGATCGTCCCCATTTCCACATAATGTGGCAAGGGTATGGGTGCGCGATTTCTCGTCGTGAAAAAACAAATTTTCAAAAAGATGTGTGGGTTGGCCGTTTCCTACGTAGCGAGCTTTGAAGTAATCAAAAACTGGCATATGCCAATAGCTATCAAGGTGGCCGTCGCTTCCCCAACGCTTTGCTAACGCGACAATTTTGCTTGGAGCTGCGTTCGTGCCAAGCGCCTGAGCCTCAAATAATGTCCACAGAATCGTAAATACATGGATAGCTGTCATCTCTTCCTTCGACAGCGCAGTCAAACCAGGGGCGAACCGTTCCATTCCAATCAGATCTTGCATGCGTCCTCCGTGACTTCACCTAAAGCGCTGCACACAATATGGCACAACGCCATGCGTTGATGCCATCCGCCTTCACGCCTCTGAGAGAAAACAATCAGTGTCTATGTACATTTTTGTCTTGTTATTGATGCCGTTAATAGAAGCCGTCCCCGAGCATTTCCTGGTTTAGTTTCCGGCTAATTAAGTGTAGCTTTAGGCTGAGATGCGGGTATATGCCCGCATACTATAATTCTAATTTCTCGTGCCCACCTCAGGAGTCACCCGATGCGCATCTTGATCGTAGGAGCCGGATCCACCGGTGGTTTTTTCGGTGCAAAGCTAGCTAAGGCTGGCCGGGATGTCACCTTTCTAGTACGCCCGCAAAGACTTAGCCAGCTCGAACAGAATGGCCTCTCCGTGAGGAGCGCCGCTGGTGATATCGATATAGAGCCGCAGCTCATCACCGCGGCGCAGCTCCACAGTACTTTCGACATTGTCTTGGTCGCCGTGAAGGCCTATGCACTCGACTCAGCGTTGAACGATATGATCCCCGCTGTTGGTTCTAACACCGTGATACTGCCCTTGCTCAACGGGATGCGTCACATGGAATTACTCGCTGAAAAGTTCGGCAAAGATCGCCTCTTGGGGTGTGCGTGCAAAGTAGCCACAAGCCTTGATGAAAGCGGTCGTATCGTCCAACAGGGAACGTTTAACGACATCGCCTATGGCGAATTGGACGGCAGTGATTCAGAGCGCGTCGCCAATGTGCATGAGTTCATGCGCGATGCCGGCTTTGATGCCAAAACGTCGAAAACGATCTCACGAGATATGTGGGAGAAATGGACTTTGCTTGCCGCCATGGGAAGCATCAATTGCCTGATGAGAGGCAGCATCGGTGATGTCGTTTCGGTGAAAGGCGGACGCGAATTCTCGGAGGGAGTAATTGACGAGGTGGTGTCCATTATCCAGGCGGTAGGTTGCCAGCTGAGCGAACCTTTCCTAGCTGAAGCCCGTCGCCTGCTGACCCTCGAAGGATCCCCACAAACGTCTTCAATGTACAGAGACCTGATTGCTGGCCGGGCTATAGAAGCCGATCAGATCATTGGTGATCTGCTGGTTCGTGCCAGCGCTAAAGGCTTGGAGGCACCGATATTGACCTTGGTCTATTCGAACCTGCTGGTATACAAGGCTCAATTGCCGAATTGAATCCCGAGCAAGGTCAATAAGCGTCTCGGATGGCGCCAGCATTTTACAGTCTTTCTTCAGACTATTAATGCTGGCAACGAGTTTGTTAGCCTTCCCAAAACTGCTTCAGTCGGAGCTACTTAGTGTATATCTGGTCGGAATGAATTTTTACCTTTCGCTTCGGTTTCCCAGTATTCGTTACTGAGCGATAGGCTGGTATTTTTCATAATAAAGCTCTGCCAATTTCCGCGCTGCTGCAAGTTCAGACATTGATAATTCATCAGCGATCTCACTTCGTGGTTTTATCGCTTTTGATTCACCATTTGCAGCCGCGACGGCTATCCATGTATACGCCTGGCTCTTATCCTCCATCACACCCTCGCCGTTATAGTAGAGAATTCCAAGGTTGAGTTGGGCCGTGGCGAGACCCTGTTCAGCAGCCTTGCGATACCAAAGAACCGCTTGCTTAATATTCTGGACAACACCCTCGCCTCTTTCGTAACTGGCGCCTAGGTTGTTCTGGGCCTCGGCATGTCCCTGTTCGGCTGCCTTGCGGTACCAGCCGGCAGCCTGTTCAAAGTCCTGATCGACACCCGTACCCTGGGCGTAGTTGAAGGCAAGGTTGTACTGCGCTTGGGCATAGCCCTCTTCGGCAGCCTTGCGGTACCAATAAACCGCCACGCTATTGTCTTGTGCAATGCCGTAACCATTGTCATAGCAGAAACCTAGGCTAGTCTGAGCGTAGACATTGTCCTGTACTGCGGCCTTGTAATACCAGGCGACGGCTTGCTTCGCGTTCTTTTCGACGCCCTCACCATTGGCGTAGCTGTTCCCTAGAGCATTCTGAGCTGCGGCAAAACCTTGGTCGGCGGCCTTGTTGTACCAGAAGATAGCTTTCTGCTGATCCTGATCGACCCCTGTACCATTGTGATAACTGTTCCCGAGAGAGTTCTGGGCAGCCGCAAGGTCCTTTCCCGCGGCCATGTGATACAACGCAACGGCTTGCTGCTGATTCTTCACCAGGCCCATGCCGTTATCAAAGTGCTCTCCCAGTGAGAATTGGGCGTATGCATCGCCCTGCTCGGCAGCCTTGTAATACCAGGTAAGCGCTTTATTCACATCCTTTTCGACGCCAACTCCCTGGTCATAAAGATATGCGAGATGCATTTGGCCCGTGGCCAAGCCCTGCACAGCAGATTTGTAGTACCAACCTGCCGCCTGCTCCGCATTTTGCTCTATGCCAATGCCATTTTCTAAGTGATAACCCAGGTTGCTCTGTGCTTGCGCAAAACCTTGAATCGCAGCTTTATAGTACCAAGCCACTGCCTGCTTCGCGTCTTCCGCTACGCCCAAGCCATCAGCGTAGATATCTCCTAGGTGGTTTTGTGCGGACGGATCACCTTCATCTGCCAACTTTCTGATTTCGATCAGACTCTGATCTGCATTCACATAACTAGCTGATAGGAACAGGTAAAGCGCAACGAGGCAGCTGAAAGCCTTGGCACCATTTCTCCCAATTAATTTGTCCATGGCTCTGCGCTCGACGAAATCAATTGAATAGAGCCTAGTAGATCGGGATCGGAAAGCCCCAAAGTCAGACCGGCGCCATCACACGGCACAGCGATGTGCCAGGCGCAGATTGTGTCGGACGCATCCAGACTGGGACTGTTGGTGCAGCCTTTTCGGTCGAGCGGTCTACCGTTATCGGCAATATTCATCGTCGTGATTCTGCGCGGAAGGAGCACTTAGATGAACCCGACAGGATGGATTGGAATCAACGCTAATCCGCAGGCTACAAGGCCAATACAACCAGGTGAGCGGGCTTCAGTGAGCGCTGGTGTCAAATCGCAATAGCTGGGCGTCTTCATGTGATTTCGCTTGAGAACTACTACTCTGTGACTGGCGTTGATTTACGTATTATTGCGGACTGAAGAGGGACAGGACATGTCGGAATCGCTCAAAAATTTGGCCGCAAGTCGTCCAATACAGGTCAAATACGCTGTGATCCTCATCGCCGCGTCCGTGGCTACCGGCATAGCGGAATCTATGCTGCACCTCGCCAATGGGGCAACCAACGGCACCTTCGCAAGCAGTACATACGGCGGCCCCTCTTTCTTGCTGGCTATGTTGCTCTTCACCTTCGTAGGCATCTTCATGACAATTTTCACTTACTTGCGAAACAAATGGGCTTGGATGCTCGCCATTGCCTTATGCCTCTTAGTGATCCCATCAATCTATGCTTTGCTCCTTGGCGAGGGACTTGGCAAAGAATTTCCTATGGCCGAACATTTCTTTGGCTCCACAAGCAATACTCTTTATCTTTTGGCGACTCTGCTTCTCCTAGCGGCACCCAGTCGGCGATGGTTTCTACGTAGATAAGCTTGGGTTATCCGTAAAGGCGGCACGATGATGACCAGGGCGGTGGCAAGGCCGAAAATTATGTTTTGGCGCTTTATTCATCACGGCTCCGTTCACCATGTGAGGGATTTACCTATGAAACCTGCTTTCGTATTTTTGCTTCTCATTCACACTCTTACTGTCTGCAATATATCGGCAGCAGCTTCCGGAGCCGCTTACGAACCAGTATTGGACTCAGGCAACCAAGTTGGCCCATTTACAACCAATAGCAAGGTTATCATTTACCAGTCTCGCGCTGGGGCTATAGACATTATGAAGCAAGTGATGGATGAGCCTGAGTACGCTGTCTATGTTCAAGTAGAGAAAGCGTACACATTCGGTCCCAACAAATACGTGCTAGTCATCTCTACAGCCGAAGGCGGCAACAGCTGCCCAGCTACCACCTACACCGTGAGTTTCGACACCCGAACAGAATTGGTCGACGGCAAGACGTTGGTCGACGGCTGCTCAGATGAAGTTGACGTATCGACTGACGGGAACAAGCTCATCGTCAAAAAAGATGGCGCTCCCACCATAGTTTACGATGGATCAGTGAGATAGCGGCGTCTCCCACGAACCGCATTGATACGACTGAGTTTACTTCTGTTTACTCGTCCTGCTCGTCTACCAATTCCAGTAAAAAATGTGACATTTTTGGGACGCAACTAGTTTTATAGGGGCGGATCTTCTCTCAACAATTTAAAAAACCGTGATTCGTATTTCCCATGCTGTCGTATCGCACTTTGCTCACCAATGTTTTAGATCCAGGACAAGACTGATTCGGACGTTGCTGTGCGGGCACATCCGTAACATGTACCGCGGTTGATTAACCCAAACCTCAACCCCTATAGCTAGCTTCCGCATCGCGGCTATATCCACGAATGAACACCCGCTATGCGGAAGGCTACCAGGCAGCCGCGGAGGGGTTATCAGAAGCCGATGTACACGCGTCGCATCCATGGCGAGGCTGTTTGATGAAACTGTCATTCTGGAAACGTCATTCCTGGACAATGCGCCAGCGCCCTTCGGACGGCACATACAGAAATCTGCCTTGCTCTTGAACTTTGTTGGCGCCGGCGGCCTTCACCATACCCTTTAGAATGCTGTTGACGGCATCCCCGTGCCCTTGCCCGGCCGGAGAATTTTCCGTCGAGTGAAACTCCTGCTCGGTTTCCACATAATACTCACAGAAATAGCCCTGACTCTCCGCCGCCTTTTGACACCCAAGCTTCTTAAAATCCACTACATAGACGCTAAGGGTGTTTATTGGGCTACTGACTCTTGTATTCGCTTGTTCGACAGCTGCGCGCATCTCCGCTTCGGTTGGCTCGCGCCCTTGTACCGCCCCTGCGGTTGCCTTCGATATCTGCGGCTTGGACACGGTCGACTGGGCCCGTGAAAGCACGAAGGGCTCGCAGTCGCCCAAGTAGGCCTGACGCCTAACGTCCAGGTTTCGACCATCAGCCGACAGCAAGCCGTTTATCCCTTCGAAGGGATAATATTTCGGGTTTACCGGCATGAAGTACACCTTGCTTCCCTCCCTGTCCCTGACGAAGGTCGGCTTGATGGGATAACTGAGGGGGGAATCTCGCTCTGGACCGAACCCTCCATGGGACAGCGTCCCTGTACTGCCCTTCACCTGGATGGTAAGGGCCGTGATCCCTGGAGGGCATCGGGTTTGGCCTGTCCATGTACCATCGAAATCTGACTGCTCGTCAGCGGACACGCCCGTCGAAAACAACACCAACCCGCCTATTAGAAACCAACACTGCATCAGAGCATTTTTCATACTTCACCCTAAACGTGAAAAGCCAGAAAAATCTGCCGAAAGCACGCGTCCATTCCACAAGACGGCAAAACGTTCTCAATTTTCGTCCTGTCTTCGAGTCTAGCAATTTGAAAAGATTGTGAAGCACTTCTTGATGTGGAGCCGCGCTGAGAACATCTCAGGATACTTTGACTTTAAAGAATTGCGATGACCTTTCCTCAAGACGTAGTCCTTCCTAGGAACACCTGATTTGGCCAGCGGCGCAAACTGCTTTCTAAGGAACAACTCGATTTCAAAAATTATCGAATTCGGTGCTACAAGCACCTATTCCGAAGGCCCGCGAATGGAGTGCCTACACCCGCGCCCCTACCCTGGCAAACTTCCGCACTGCGGCTGAATCCGGTAAGTCCCGCCCTAAGCGAAAGGCAACCAGCACGGATCCTCTCCCAATGACATCTCCAGTATGGTCGCTAAATTTCCGCAGCCTAATTTATGCAATCCAAATTTGGGCCCTGCCTAAGCGCGCATCACTAAAATCTCTAGCATCCGAATGTCCACTCATTCTCACGACCCCTAACGGTTAACTACAATGAGTGATGCACTGGGAAGCTTGATATCCCAATCGATAGGCTCGGAAAGGGAACAAATTTTGACAAGGAACGCTGACGATTTCTATGAGCGCCTCAAGTCCCTAGACGATGAAAACCAATCCATACGTGTCGTTAAAAATAACGCGTTGCTGCTTCCTATGGACCACGTACTTCAGTTACTGAATACCACTCCGGCTGAAGCTTGGGAGGCCGCACGCATGGAGCGGCGGTATCTTCCCGTCGCCAAGACCATAGCGAAGATGACCGCTGAACCATCGGTGCGTCCAGGCCGCAGCGTGATTACCCGGTTATTCAGAGCAATGCCGGTCGAGGTCGCTGAGCGTGCGCTCCGGATACGGCCAGAAGGCTTCATTTGGCCAACCGGTGAACAATGGCGGGCTCTGTTTATTAGCAGCTTCTTCGCCCATCCAGCCGCGAAGAATTTCTGGCTTCAATTTGTTGACTCAGCCACTGCATTGAACGGCGAAATGCAACGAAAAAACGGGGCAGTCTCACTGTGGTATCAGTACGCAGCCTCTCCTTTAGTATCGCGCTTTGGTTGCCCTGCATTTCGCATTGCTTGTACGGCTCAGACAGAAATTATTGCCGATAACGAGGAATCGTTCGACGATCCGATTTTAATGAAATGCCACTCCGCAGACGTGATATCGGTTCTGCTCCGGATTGTGGCTTGGCACATTGCGGATATCGTCGTGACTGATTTCTGGGACATGGTCAAACAAGACGCACAAACCGACCTAGTACCCCTTGAGTCGCTTCTACCCAAATTCGATGAAAATACGAACGCTTGGAGCAACCCTACTCTTTCTGCTTTGGAACACTTGGCCAGTTGGTGCGGGTGGCAACGTAAGGGAATGGCCATAACCTATTTGGGAAAATTGTGGGCGAGGCATACCGTCTCGGGTAGCACTGAGGCCACATCCCGAATGAGGGTGCTGCGCAATTGGACTCAACGAAAAAAAGGAAGACCTAAATTCAGCTCGCTGCTTGATCTTGCTAATGCAGCAGTCTCAGAGAGATGCATGACTGATGGCGTTGATCCAAACCATCATGACCGTGACGCCAAGACACAAGCCGCGATCCTCCGATGGGCAGAAACGCTGGCATTGCTGCTGGCGTATTTGGAGTTTCAAGGGTTGTCAGTCCGTGAGATTTCTGAGGTGATGTCGACGTATAGCGATGAATATCGTACCGCTCGTAGGATACTCGGCAAACCAATGAATCCCGTAGATGAAGGCAGAGCCGCCAGTAGCGGCTCTGCTTAAGTGCCTACCTACGCCTTGTTTGCTGGTTTGGATTCATCTGCTTACCACGATCGCCCTGAGCCTTGTCATAAAGGGGGTTGGTACCCGGGGTTCCTTTGTTTGCGTTCTGCCCGTCGGCCTGGGCGTCTTGAGGAGCTTTAGGCTTAGTCATATCAGTTGTCCTCCTCTCGGTCTTCCCAATCATCAGGCCGCTCGTCCTCACCCCGGGATTGCCAGTAGGCATCGTTATTATGATTCAGCTGGTTGGAATGATTGTCTTGGTCGCTTTTCGCACTCATGGTCTATTCCTCGTCGGTAGGTAGAGGCCAGCGATATTTGCTGACCTGTTCAGCTTCATGCAGAGCAAACGCGACCGAAAGGGAACTCGTAGGGAAATTTTGAAGCTCCTAAGGTGATTTTGAGCGCGCTTTAGGTGGGTACGACTGCTGACCATCCCCATTCAACACCCATCGACTCGCCATTAACCGCGACCTGATCCAGTATCCATAATGGTTGTGAAACTGACGCTCGGTGCGTGCGCACACGCCTGTATGTCACTACGCTCAAGCACAACGCTGCCGAGTTCATTTGCCATGATACAAAGACTCAGTTTTAGCCCGGCTCTTCGACAATTCCGGCGAGCCGTTGCGCTCGTGGACGCGGGTCTGAGCGTGTCATCACTAAATGGGCCATGCACTGTGCCTGCCGTGAAGCAGAAGCGAACACGCTTCCGTACGCCGGCTATTAGCCCTTTCCTGCAACATGGTAGGACCTGCTTGTCACGACCAGCGTGCTAGTTGTTGAGCGTAAGGTCTGAGGAGACGTTTTGAAGCCATTCCCACTCAGCCCCGCCGCATCTCTGGACCTTTTCTTACAAGCGTGCCTGCCCCGCAAAGAGGCTGTCCCGGCAGCGTTAACAGATAACGCCGTCATCCCGGGCATCCCTAATGCTCGATACAGACTGGACTACGGCTTGGCCCCATTCCTTCAGGATGCGGTTGAGTCCAATAAACGCGAGAGTGAGGTTCTCGCCCGCGCCGGGATGCTGCACAGTTTCCTGCCGCTAGCGCACATGCTTGCAGTTTCCGGCGGCGGCGATGCCGGCGCTTTTGCAGCAGGGCTAATCGCTGGATGGACAACGCATGGGACTCGCCCCTCATTCAAGGTGGTCACGGGCATCAGCGCGGGCGCCTTGGTCGCTCCGTTCGCTTTCCTCGGGCCTGAGCACGATAGCGTTATTCGTCATGTCTCAAACGCAATAGGCCCCAAGGACGTTTTTCACTCGCGAAACGTCTTAACCCGTTTTGCCAGCGACGGTATAGCGGATAGCAAGCCACTGTCGCGGCTACTCGCAACATATGTTACTGCGGAGATTCTGACGGAAATCGCTGCGGAATACGCCAAAGGACGAATTCTGTTAATCGGAACAACCGACCTTGATTCAGGGCGGCCAGTCACCTGGAACATGGGGGCAATTGCCGAAAGCAAAGCACCTGGATCACTCGACCTTTTCCGCAACATCATGCTCGCATCGATGAGCATTCCAGGTGCTGTCTCACCCGTAATGATCGATGTGGAAGTCGATGGCGAACAGTTCCAGGAAATGCACGTGGACGGAGGAGTCATCACTCAAGTGTTTCTGTACCCTCCAACCACCATAACGGAGCTGAGCAAATCTAACGGAGCACCTATACGACGCGAACGTAATTTTTACGTTATTCGTAATGGGACATTGACCCCCCAGTGGTCCGGGACGAAACGCCGTACGTTGAGTATCGGAGGTCGAGCTATCAGCACCTTGATTCAAACTCAGGGGATCAGCGACCTAGAGCGGATTTACCGTATGGCTCAGCAAGACGAAGCAGATTTCAATCTCGCGTACATTGGCTCCGACTTTGACTTCCCCCATGGTCAAAATTTCGATGGCGAGTACATGAGGAGTTTGTTCGATTACGCCTTTCAGCTCGGCGCACAAGGCTATCCGTGGCAAAAATCGCCGCATTCAAGAAAAACCTAGACATTGGGAAATACAGCTTAAAGATTGAGCCATCTGGTGCTCCGCCTGACCGCCCTCCTCATCCATGAGAATCGAACCATGACCGGGCAAGATCGTGCAGAGCGGACGCTCGGCGAGAACCATGATCGCTGGCTTGAAGTTAGCTTTTAAGTAAGGGCTCATCCTGCCGATCTCTATCATCAGAGACCTACGGCACGTGGACGTAGGTGAGACCCGGAAATCAAAGTAGACCAAGCATGACAAATGACAATGATACAAATAAAACAGTACCGCTAGAAGAGACAATTACTGTCATTGAGGAACTTAGCCGGTGCAAACCTCTTAGTCCATCTGATCGACGCACAAGCGTCGAAACCTTTGCAGGTGTATTCGCCAACTGGTGTTTGGGCTTGTCAGGCCTTTGCTTAGCTCCTCCAGCTCTAATGGTATTTTTCTTCAATACGGTAGGTGTGTCAGTTCCGGTAAAAACTTTGGCACTTGCCTCTCTGACTGCATCATTGTTCATCGCATTTGCAGCCCTGTTAGCTCCGATTGTGGCCACCGGATGGACACTATTACGCTGGGAGACTGTTACGCTTCAAAATCTCAAGGCCGACATCCGGCACGAACAAAAAATTTCGACCGACCTCAGAAAAAATAGTGCTGATGCGCTTAAAGAAGCAAAAATGTGGTTAGAGTTAAAAATCAAAAGAGTCGATGCTCGTGTTACGTGGTTCTTTGGGGACAAAACAGCGGTACTAACCCTCATGGCAACGGCCTACCTATTTTCCAAAGAATTTGGTGGATTTGGATGGTTGCAGAAAACTTTGCAAGCAGGCCCTGGGATCAGCAACTTGGGTGACACGACCCTCTTGTATATGGCCGCACTCATACTAGGATTATCCATCGGAGCTGTTTTCTTGCGGCACATAGCAGCTCGATATCGCTACCAAGTCGAACTGATTGATCTCGCTCTACGCTGAACAATAGTCGCCACTCGGTTTGCAGTCGACTTTGGGAGCCTCCTTTCGACCGTCAGGGGGCGATTGCGAAAAGCGTTATGGTTGGACTGATGACCTTTGAAAACCATCATGGATTGTTCTCCCATTGGCCCAAAGTTCTACACAGATAATTGCCCGCCTCTTCGACTGCTTCCACTATGCACTCGTCGGCCCCAGACGGGAGCGCATGATCAAGGCAATATCAACGATTACATGCTGAAAGCACTAAGGTCACCATCGTCTTGAGCTTATCGATCGTACCTGCATAGATCCCATTTGAGTCAAGGCAGGCCATAGAGTAGGTGGCCGATGTCGAAAATAGTGAAGGGTTACTGAAATCGAGCTTCCCCTTTGGCAGCATAAAATCGATAACTCCGCCCCGATCATGCCAAGGTTGAACTTTGACATTGCTATTCGGCACCTTCTGCCCTAGTACCGGGTGGCCCTTGCCCCCCACTTCCGCACACTGCCGAAACCAAGAGACATCCTGCTGATCATCCAGGAGCGAATAATACGCAGTGTCGCCAGCGCAGCTGAACTGCATACTTTTGGTGCCATCCTGGGTTTCAGAAACAGCAACGAACAACCCCCTATCCGCATCACCCTCCACTCGCCACGGCAGCCATTTGTTTGGTTGGAAGGTGAGCTTTAGGTCTTGAGCCTCTTGCTTTGACAGCCAGCGCATCTCACCTGGACCTGCTTCTGCCGTCATTGCAACCAAGCGGAGGTCTACCCCCATCTCGACCCCATAAAGCATTAGGCCAGCCATGATTTTTTGGGTTGCGTCCAGATCCTCTCCCGAAAATTGCTTGATTGAAGGCTCGAATACTGCCGCGTTTTGGTAGAAACGGTGGACACCGATCTTCGCCCCATTGCCGACTAGGGAGCGCTCTACCCCACCCATGAACGCGTAGGTACATGCGGAGGCGCAGAATGTTGCCTGAGTTGAATACCCCAGTTTGCGTATGATTTTCCCCAACTGAATTCCCCCGCTGAGGCTCCCTCCTGGAGAGTCAAACCGGATGATCGTTGGCTCGAAAGGATGGTTTTTAAGATAAGCCACGAAGTCCACAGTGGTCTTGTCAGTGATGTCCCCCTTCGCATTGATCCAGGCTAGGCATGTGTCCGGATCTCGGCAAGGATCAGCCACCCCGCCATGGGAAAAAGTCATCTCTGCACTATGACCAAGTTCAGGAATCAACGTGGCGCCAATAAAAAGCAATGCGGCAAGCGGTACAGATTTTGAGAGCATAAATGAGCTTTTCCACAATTGGGTTGATCGGGAGCAACGTTTTGTCTTATCAAAACCAAACAGCACACTAGAAAAATAGCTGACTTGTGGTCATCTTTCCAATGCGGGTAATCCCGGAGATAAAATGTTACGATCGGCAGTGGTTTTTTAAAAAAATGCAATTGAAAGTAAGATGCATTGTACCTGTAGTGAGCGTATTCCAACACTTTAGAACCTGAAAGGTTTCACCACTCAAATTTAGAACGCATCAGAAAGCCTTACGAAAATTTAATACACCAACCAGGCATACAAATACATTGATAAAACCATTGCAATAGTTGACATGTATAATTTTGATAGTCAATATATTCTAAATACAACATTTACAGGAGAATCACGTGAAAGCATCGTTTGACAAATCAAAATCAAAATCAAAGACTAGAACTTTCTCATCAGTTCGTGACCTAGCTCCCTCGCTGATGGATTGGTGCGCCTCAGAGGAAGGCCAAGCCGCAACGCGAAAACTTAAAAATAAAAAAACTCCTCACACTTCACTTGAAGCATCTCCAGCCACTGATTTAGAAAAGCCCGGTACGCAACTCAGTATGTTTTAAAGCCAGGAGTAACAAGCGTTGAGTCACGGCAGAACTTACGCATTCGCTTTGAACAAAAACAGGGGGCGCAAAAATTAGGAAACAATCTTTGCTCTCCCCCCTCTACAACGTGCGCTCTTTGCAATTGATCAATGAGACCATAAGCCCCATTCTGGCAACATTCCGGCAAAACCGGGAACGTAGCCCCAACACGTCCACCAATGCTCCATATGGCAGGAGTGCGTAATTACCATCTCAGTGTAAACTTGAACATCATCCTCATCGGATTCAACCCGATGACACCATTATGATTCAGTGCAATTGATCCATTTCAATGACAGCACCTACCAGAATTATAGTCGCGAGCCTCATTCTTTCATTAGGCACTCATAAACGAGTTCATAGATTCTCTGCGCAAGAGATTCATCGTAGGCGACTCTGAAGCCTGTGACAGCCATCCCCTCGCTGTTCCAGATGCCGCCGTCTGATGTGTCGTAGTAGATCCACCAGATTGCCTGGTCCTTCTCCACAGCGAACCAATTTGAGTAGCCAGATGGACGACTTTCCCGCAGCAAGGGCGTTGCTTCTCTCTGCTTAGCTTGTTCCCAAGTACGCCATCTACTGACCTTCTCTCCAGTACGAGCGATGTGCTCTCTTATACTGCTGCGCGTGTGCATGAAACCCTCCCCCAGTCGCGAGCATACTGCACCAAGTACGAACCGCTTTGCGAAATTGCCCAGCCCGCTGCTGTTTCATTTCCTCGGAGACAATTGGCGATATCCCGATGATTCGTAGCTATTGCAACAAATGACACCCTTTTTGGCATTGTACGCATCAGACGCTGTCTTAACAGCGAGTAGACTAGGGGCCGAAGCCATGACCACGCTTAAATTAGCCATCAAAGACTTCGAGTTAAACGTTTCAATTCGCGGCCAAGGCTCGCCACTGCTCTTAATCAATGGCCTGGGTGGATTGATCCGTACCTTCGATCCGCTGCGGGAGGAACTCGCAGACTACAGAACCACTACGTTGGATGTGCTCGGGGTCGGCAAATCGCAAATGCCCCGCTGGCCGATGCGTCTGCCTGGCCATGCAAACCTGATTGCCGAGATGCTCAAGCAATTGGGAATAAACCAGGTTGATGTGTTCGGGGTGAGCTGGGGCGGTGCATTGGCGCAGGAGTTCGCCCTGCGTTACCCGAGAATGGTACGCAGGCTGATTCTAGCGGCGACCTCATCGGGTCCAGCGATGCTGGTGAAACCCGCCGACATTCTAGATTTTTGTCAGAAGCAACAGCGGAAGACAGCGCAAGCATGAAGGCTCAGGGACTTCCATACAGGCGCTGCTGCGCTTTGGCGTGGTGAACGGCATGCTAACGGCCAACCCTCGAACCTATTACCACCAACTCAGCGCCTTAATTGGTTGGACCAGCCTGCTGCGCTTGTCCCGTTTGCGCCAGCGCACATTCATCCTCACCGGCGAATGCGACACACTGGTGAGGCCGTACAATGCCAACATTCTACGCCGTAGTATTCGCCGTTCCGAGTTGCACGTCCTGCCGGACGAGGGGCATTTTTTCGTTGTGACCAGCGCCAAGCGAACCGCCAAAGTGGTACGCGAATTCCTCTGCCGGTAAGTGACAGGTAATAGCCGCGCTGATCGCCTACGGGCAGTTAAAGCCACTTCTATCCGTAGCCAGCCAACTCACAAAATATCCATTAATCACATCTGCTATACCTTATAAGCGGATAGGAACTGCCTGAATCACGATCCCCACTGGCATTTGTAGTAACACTCACGGACTGCGCTTGCAAAGTGTAATTATCAGGCATTCCGTATTTCACAACAGTTGTAATGATCAACCCTTCAGATTTGCCTGAAGGCGCGGGAAGTGGCGCACTGCCAGGTGCGGGGATCACTCCAGGTATATTTTTAGAAGGAACTACAGGCACATCAGGTGCAGGGAATGGTCCTCTGTAGTACAGTGAAGGTGAATCCGGAGGCGGCAGCATCATATCTCTGCTTACTTCAGTTACAATCACTGCATCATCCCCCTCGTCAACATCTACTCTATCTACCCCGCCGCTTGGAATTCTAACTCCTTGGTTAGGCGCCAAATAAGCCCGCCAGTCGCCATCAATCTTGACAAATTCGACAGTAGGAGAAGGCGGTATTACGCTGCTAGAAGGCCCAGTAGCAGATGAGTAACACCAACGTCCTTTAATAGTTTTCTTAGATACCGGGACAGGGTCAGGCGGCTTGGATGAGATAACGGGAACTTCCACGCTGCACTCATATGAAACATCTTCATTGTATAAGGCATTGATTCCGATAATTGTTTTTTTGCTCGCATCAGCTCGGACAATAGTGAGATTTTTCCTCCCTGGGTATATAACATCACCGTCTTTAGCAACCTTATTCTTGACGTCTCCGCCATCAATGCTACTTCCATTATAAATCGAAGATTTGAGAATTACCGTTTTACCGACGCCACTAGGTTTCCAAGAGTACATGAACGTTATTGTTTCATTATCGCTACTGGGTGAGACCAGGCAACTGAGACCATCCTTTTGAAGCATGCAGGTTCGCCATGCTTCAACCACCCCGTCCCCTAAAGCCTTCTGTGCGGAAAATCTATACTTCGCAGTAGCAGAGGAGCTAGAGGAATCACCACAGTTCGACTGCTTCCATTTATTGAAAGAACTTTCATCCTTACTTGCACTGGCACTGATAAATTTAAAGCTTCCACCTATGGACCCACCTGAGGAGGATTTTGCTTCAGAATATGATTTATTGCAAAATGCATACTTTGCCGCGGACTCCGCCTCACTTTGATCGACTATCGACGACGCGGTCATTAGTTTTTCATCTAAAATTGAATCACAGCTGTCCGCCAGAGCATGGCCAGCATTCACCGATAACAGAATCACGACAAATTTAAGAACTCTCATTACGCCGCTCTCCTTTCACCTATGATCACGTGCAACTATCACCAAAGGAATCAATGCAGATGAATCGTTCGGTTAGCGTAGACCGCTTTGGTGGCGTTTCACGATCGAGTTGTAAAAAAAACAGCATTTCGGCGAATGAGGTATTATCCATTCAAAATTCGTGTGGGCTGGTTTAGTGGCCCCGAGGCTTAATGTTTGCGATAGTGGCCCAGCATGCAGAAGGGCAGCTATGACATCAATAGTCTCCCCGCAGCTGCGCAGTGGACCGAGACTGGCTCGCAATCAGACCTTAGACTTTGGGGCCGCATAGTTGTCACCGGGTACTCCCGGCACAGATTCCGCCCGATTAGGTGCGACTAGGGCTATCTACGTTTTCGGGGCGACCTACATAATCAATATTTAGGTCGCCACGACAAATGAATCAGCTCCCTATGCGCTAAGGATTCGCTCTATGCGTTCACGCGCCGCCCCTGTGAGACGTTTGACGCCTAACAACCTGGCGACTTCCAAGGCCAAGTCCCCCGCATCGATGATGCTCGCTGCGATGCGCAGTTCCTCCGCTGCGATCTCTTCGATTGAGCGCGTGTCATTGGCCGATGCAGGAACACGGTATGTGGACCATTCCATCACATCGCCCTCGGCGTGCCAGACGAACACCTCTTCAAATCCCGCCTGCTGGACATGATGGTGTTGTTCAGCCAACTCCAGCACTCTGTCTCGAATAAGCCGTCCTGATCGCTGGAAACCGTGCGCGCGAGCGATACGCTGGACTAAGAGCGTGTCGAGAATTGGCGCTTCCTGGCGCAACACCTCTTCAATGATCTGACGGAGCACCGAGTTGTAAGCGGGCGAGTGAAACTGCTCGGCTTTGATCATGGGCGCAAGGCCAGAAAGATCAGCGACTCGGTACTCGCCCTTCTGTCCAAGGGACACTGGCTGATCAGTATGAGCACGTGCGATTCGAACCTCACCGATTTCCGCTGGCAACTCACTCGCAGAAGTAACCGGCGCTTCGAAATGCTCTCCGCTAACAGTGGAGTCACCTGCGAAATCGATAAGAATCGGAGCGGCCTGTGGCGCCTCCGATACCTGTCCGCTAAGAGTAGCTACTCGGGACTGGTCCAGTAGGTTGTTCAGAGCTGAGTGGAGCTTCTGTAAGGCACCTTCCTTATCGACCCACCATTCCGTGGACCAAAGTCGCACTAGGTTCCAGCCCAAGCCACTAAGAATCGCGCCTCGCACTTTGTCGCGATCACGAGCAGTGGCGGCACTGTGGTATGTGGCGCCATCACACTCGACACCGGCCAAGTAGTCGCCCGGACGATCAGGGTGAACAATGCCCAAATCGATGCGGAAACGCGACACGCCAATCTGTGGGACTACCTGCCAACCAAGGCGACGCAGCCCTTGAGCGACAGCTTCTTCAAACGGCGAGTCATATCCACCCACCGAGCCTTGGATAGCCTCGGCAAGTGCCCTTGGACCGCGCTGGGCGAATTCGATGAAGTGCTTCAAATCCCGGACTGCGCGAGCATTGGTACGGTTCAGATCGATCATCGACGGGTCGAACGACGTGAAGACCAACATTTCTCGTCGTGACCGTGTAATAGCAACGTTCAACCTGCGCCATCCGCCGTCTTTGTTGAGGGGGCCGAAGTTCATCGACATAACCTGCGCACCTGGCTCGGTTGGGCCATAGCCTATCCCGAGCATAATCAGATCCCGCTCATCTCCCTGGACTGTTTCCAGGTTTTTGACGACAACAGGTTCTGTTTGGGTGTCCTGGAAGAACGGCTCGATCTGCGGGTATTGCTTGCGTGCGGAATCCAACAAATCGTTGATCAGCTTTTGCTGATCAGAGTTTAGCGTGATGATCCCGATGGAATGACCCGCCGCGACGAACGCGGGATCGGTAAGGCGCTTGACGGTCTCGTTCACAATCGCTTCAGCTTCCGCCTGGTTGTACCGCCCTTTCCCCTTTGCGTACACGCCTTCAACTCTGCGCCACTCGACTGCGCTGGCACGGGTTTCTGCCGCGGGAAAGGTGATCAGATTGCTGTCGTAGTAGCGGTGGTTGGAGAACGCAATCAGGCTTTCATGGCGACTACGGTAGTGCCAGCTCAAACTGTGGCTTGGCACGCCTGCTCCCAGGCATTCGTCAAGGATGCTCTCCATGTCTTCGGCCGTGTCATCGTCACCCGCATTTGGACCGCGGCTGAAAAAGTTCGTGGGCGGCATCTGACGGGGGTCGCCGGCGATAACGACTTGCTTGCCCCGGGCTATCGAACCAATTGCATCCCAAGGGGCGATCTGCGAAGCCTCGTCAAAAATAACCAAATCGAACGGAGGCTGATCGGCAGGCAAGAACTGTGCAATCGACAACGGGCTCATGAGCATGCAGGGCGCCAGACGATTCAGCGCATCGCCCATCTCGATCGCCAACTGCCGGACTGGTTTGTGCCTGCGAGACTTCTGCAATTCATGCTTGAGAACGGCAAAGCCGCTGCTTTTAGGGATGTCATTCTTTGAAGGGATCAGGCCACATAATTTCGCCCGAATATAACGAACCGTCAGCTTCGCGATTTCATCATCCAAGCGAACGAAAGCACCGATGTCACTCATGTGCTCGGCAGCAACGAAATTCCTCAGAAGCGGCTCGCTGTCGATGCCGTGTGTCGCAAACCAATGGGCATAGGCCGTGACAAACGTTTCCTCGCTTGCGGACGGAATTAGGCTTCCTGTTTCTAGTGCTTGGGCGAGGCTCGCAAGTCCGGCTTCACAAGCCTGCTCACGCACTCGACACCAGTCGCACCAAGCCTTGAGTTGCTCTTCCTGCTGTTGAATAGAAAGTGACGTAGCCCGCAACGCTGCAACGCTTGGATGCGTGTCTGAGTTCCTTGCAGCCAATCCTGCGAACAGCCGAGCGGCTTCGTCATAGCGAGACAATGACTGCTGCAATGCCGATAACGCTGCGCTGATTTGCCCACCCGGCGCCAACATTTCATTCGCATCGATTACCAGACGCGCGACTGCGCCGCGCAATGAAACCAAGTGGTCGGGTGATTCGGCCAACCCACTCAGCATCCCGCGCAGAGTTTCAGCCAATGTTATGGCGCGTAGCGTACGGGGGGTATCGCTTTTCAAACCTTGCCAGCCAGGGATCGCCTGAATGTCACTTGCCAGTGTGTCCAGCTCTACAAGCTGCAAATGCAGGCGCTCGAAAATCGCGAGGTCACCGAGCGTATCCGGAAGACCGGCCGCACCTCCTAACGAGGCCAGTTTCTTCGATACTTTTTTCTTGGCGAAAGTAGCCAGAAACCAGAACTTGCCCTCTGCCTCTCGCCATTCACCATGCATAGCCTCCAGGGGTATTCGACGGCAAGCTTCATCGGCGTAATTCAGTGACAGGCTTTCCTCCAACTCCCGATAGCTCTCGATCAACTGGCAAGCACGCCGCGCTGCTTCGATACGCGTAACTGCATCTGGTGCAAACGCGAATGAAAGGTTCATCCCGTAGGACTCAACGACCAGGCTGATCAAATCGTGAAGTTGCTGTGCCTGTGTGGCTTCAGTCACAGGCAACGCCAAGTGAGTGAGGCTAAGAAGCCTCTCAGTTGCAGCATTTAACGCATCAAGGGCCTGTGGCAACTCACGTGAGGAGTCTGCAATTTGTGCCTGCCAGGCGTTCGACCATTGTGTCTGCGCCAGAGCACCGAACTTACCTGACAGGTCGCGCGCGGCAACACCGTTAAGCCCAAGCCGACGCGCGAGATCGAGTAACTGCCCATACTCGGCAGCATCGTGCTCCTTGCTTGGTGGCCAAGCCAGTTTCGGCGTCTGAGGGCCGTGATCACGAACGACACGACCAATCGCCTGATGCAGGGAAAGACCGTTGCTCCAGCGACGATGAAGGACCTCCACCAACTGGTTAAGTCGCGACCGCAGTGTTTGCAGTCGAGCAGCCTCACGCTCCCAATCCTCGGCGCTTAATGCGTCACGGACATCCCATGCGCGATCCAGCTGCTTGAGCACTTCAACTTTGGACGCTTTGCTTGAATGCAGCTCCAGGCAAAATTCGCCGAGCCCCTTCTCTGCCAGGCGTCGATAAACCACGTCAAGCGCCGCCCGTTTCTCTGCCACGAACAGCACGCGACGCCCTAACGCTAGGTTGTGAGCAATCATGTTCGCAATCGTCTGAGACTTACCGGTGCCCGGAGGTCCGTCCATTACAAAGCTATGAGTGCTGGCAGATGCCACGACGGCGGATAACTGCGAAGAGTCAGCTGGCAATGGCGCGAAAAGCTGAGCAGGCGTTACTGATGAGTCCAGACGCTCGGGCCTAGGAAACTCGTCTGAGCCGGAGAAGCCTTCGCCGGCTTCGCTAGGTTCCAACAAGTGCTTAACCAAAGGGCTTCGCAGCAGTTGCGCCGCATTGGCATTCAGATCCTTCCACATTAAATATTTGGCAAATGAGAAGGTGCCCAAAACTAGTTCAGTGCTCACCTCAAATCCAGGCACATCACGCACCGCTCGCCGCACCATATTCCAAATGCCCGTTACGTCGATGCCGCTTTCATCGCTTGGTAATTCGCCATCGAGCCCGGGTATCACCAACTCAAAATCATGTCGTAGTAATTCGAGCAGAGTCAGGTTGAAACGCGGCTCCTCGTCGAGCAGCGTCAGCGTCACCCCGGACAAAGCACTTTTGCGTTCAAGCTTCACAGGCAGCAATATCAGTGGCGCGGAGTAGGTCTTCGGGTCTTCTGCGCTTTTCTTCCACTTTAGAAAGCCAATAGCCAAAAACAGGGTGTTAGCCCCGCCCTCCTCCAAATCGCTGCGCGCCTTTCGGAACAGCTCAATCAAGGTTGCTTCAAGCTTGGCCTTCTCCAGGCTGGCTAGTACTTCACCCCGAGCAAGTGCTTGACGGGCGACCTCGTCGATCAGACTTTCATTATTCTGCTGCTCGTATACGGCTACATCACGACCACTGCTGTTCAGATCAGGTACTGACACCACACGGATGCGCTGACCACTGGAAAGAAGATCTTCAAGAGCTGCTGGATCCGGGCAGAGAAGACGCACGCCTTTCGCGCTGTCTGGCAAATGCAGCAGTCGGTTGCGAGTAGTCAGATCAAGAAGTTTGCGTTGCCACAGCGTTAATTTGCCGGCAGGACCTTCGGTACTTTCGCTGATTTCGACGTCGAAACCAGGGAGTGCGGGGGCCTCCTCCAACCCTTCAGCCGCCGGCGGAGCATCATCGGCAACATCAGATACATTCACTGATGACACTAGCGCCATTGGGCGGATCTTCTGCATCCGAGCACGGTGCAAATCGATAGCCATGATGAACTGTTCATCATCGAGTTGTCGCTCAGCAGCCGCGACAGCTTGGGAAAAGCTAGGCGCGGGCGCCTGCGTAGCAAGGGTGGTTTCGAAAACCACCATTTCCTTTAGGTCCAAACGCTTGCGTACTGCCGATGCCTCATCGGTCAGCAGCTGAGAAAACTCTTGCGGCTGCAACCAAACGCCCGTAAACGCGTGCCCCTTTGTCATGATCAGCAGGGCATTCAATCCAGCCTGCTCCAAAGCCGCAGCGAACAGTAATGCCGTATCCAGACAGGTCGCCACGCCGTTTTCCAGAATGACGCTTGGTGGTCTAATCTTCTGACCCTGCTGCTCAAAACTGGCTGGAGGCAAGGCATAACTCAACTGAAAGCTGCACACCCCTGACCAAATGGCGGAGGCAAGCTCCCAAGTGCGCGTACGCGATTTGCTTTCATAGCCATCAATGCCGTCTTTCTTACCTGCGCGCCGCAAGACTTGAGAAGCAGCTTTTAGTACTCGGTCCACCGCGGGATCATTGGGCATGCAGAAAGCCGCAAGCAACTCCGGCATGGCACTCAATCCACCCCATTCAGTGCGAGCGAGCAGCTCGGTGGGAAAGCGCTGTTCGACGAGTACGTTGTCGCCTTGGGATAAGCGCATGACCACATCGGCGCTCAAGCTTTCGCTCAGCCCGGACAGATAGCCAGCATTCAGCTTGATGTCGCGTTCAGAAATGCTGAGGCGATCACCCGCATGGATACGGTCTATATGCCAGGTTCGGCTTTCAACGAAATCCGGGTCGGCGCTTAGAGTCAGTACCAGATTTTCAAGATTTGTTTCTTCCTGGTTCCAAATGCTCAATTCTCGTACAAGCGGAATGGCATTTTGATGGGAAGCGAAGCCGATCTTCCGGGCGATCAGCGCCTCAATTTTGATGTTCATTCACAGGCTCCTGGAGCTGCCAGCGCTTGCCTCGCGAAGAGGCCGAGAAATGGTGCCTATAGTCCATGACTAATCACTGGATTGGAATTTCTTTATCTCAGAATCCGAACGTATTGGTCAGGTAAATGTGTTCAAGTAAATGCTGTGTGTGGCAGGTAAGAGAATCTGCTGCGCGATCAGCCGGCCGATTCGTGGGCTTAGTCAGAACCACTGCGCTCTTCCGGCATCCTGGAAGATCAACGACCACTGACGACGTGTCTCAACTCACATGGAGAATGAAAGCATCAAAACGGTAAATCGCAGCAACCCAGGTAACTTGTAGATCATGTCAGAAGCCTCATAAAATCATGCCCCGCCGGTTGCGCTGGTTGAAAGTGCTTCATATACAAAATTGTGCCTGAGACCTTCGGCCGCCTAAAGGAATGTACCGATATGAAAATCGCTTTAGTAGACGGCGTCCGAACAATCCCTTGCCCCGGTACACGCTGGAGTTGCTAAGCATGTGGTGCGCTTACGACGGCCAAATGCTGAGAGCAAAAAGTCTAGCTTTGGGCGCATAGATGAAGGCGAGTATGTGATCCATGGGGGGAGAACGAAGGCGAATGTCACCGTGCCTAGATCCGCAAGTACTTGCGCGGCTGAGGGAGGTGGCTAGCTGCCTTTGAAATGCCACGTCAAAAACTGGTCGAAATGACTGGGTTTTCAACTCACAGTTCAATCTATCGTGGCAAACACAATCCTTAGTTCGGCCTCACTCAACTCCACTACCGGCGGATTTCCTAACTCTCGACGAAGGAAGCTAAAAGCACGTTCGTATAAGCTAGCTATCCCGGAATGGACGCAAGGCCATCATTTTTGGCATTGCGCAGCGCCGGGCGGAGTGGTATTTCTCTGCCCGGACTGAGGTGAAGTCGCGCAAGCAGGGTCATCCGTGACCGCATCCGTAGTCGGCAAACAGCAATCCTTATTTTGGATAGGCTAATTGGTTGGTGGAAAAAAGGAGTCGATCAGCAGTGAAGCGTGATGATAGAGAAGAGTTAGTAAATGATCCTGGCATCTCAGGACGCTTCGTTCAAGCTGAAGGGGATGTACTCTACCGGTGGAACGATCCCAGTAAGAGGAAGCTAAGATATTGGCAACTAGCGTTTTTATCTCTCGCCGTCGGAAGCATAACAACTTCCATTACAGGCGTACCTGCCGATAAGGTCATTGAAGCTTTTAGCCAAATCAATCTCGATTTCACTAGAGACGTTCTATCAATTGTTCTGCCTCTTATAGCACTGTTCATCGGCTTCCTGTTCAGTCTACCAAAAAGAAACGTTAGCTCTACAAAAGATAGCTTTCAAGACATCGATCTGCGCGCGCGCAGCAAGGAGCAATTACTCTCCGTCAGAAAACTCCGCGCTGAAATCGAAAGCCTCAAAAATGGTTTAACCCAAGAAACTAAAGAAGAACCTGCAAAACCAAAAGACCATTATGAAGATTACATACTAAATCTGATTCAAACACTGGACAAACACGTAACCCTCGCCGAGGAAAAAGCTTCCAAGCTTCTTGATACGGGTACGAAATACCTGCGAAGAGGCATATATTTTTATATTGCCAGCATCATAATTTGGCAGCTAGCCTTCCATTATTGGGGCGGGACAACCTATATGATCTACGGCATCGTCTCTTGCTCCATAGCCTTTTTAGTAGTCGAATTTCTAGCCGCATGGTTTCTTAAGCAATATCGAAGTTTCATAGAGTCGTCCATGCAGTTCATGAAGGTCCGTTCCGTATTTGACCGTTATCTCTTAGCCTACTATTCGTTGAAGGAATTCAGCGATGACAGCAACAAGTCTGAAACAAGATCACTGATGCTAAAAGTCTTGGAAGAGAAAGCTGGCTGGCCAGACTCTGCGACATTGCCTGCCGATGTAAATCATATGGTACAGATGTTTTCATCCGTTTCTGAACTCCTTGAGAAGATCAAACCATTCAAATCTAATGAGACTGGGAAGGCGCTCTGACCTTGATGAGATATGCCAGTGAGCCTTAGCGGACCTGCACAGTTAAAATCTTCAGATCAGCCAAATCCGGACCAGGGACCGAAGGGAGCGTTACTCAGCCCAATTTCTGTGTAACTTAGGATGCGGCAATCACCCAAGCAGAGACTCTTCTGGGCCATTTCCCCCGAGGGGGTGAACCTTAGATCAGGAGATCTTGCTGATGGGTAGTCTATTGATTTAACGAGGTATTGCATCCCGCGAGCGCTCGAAAGCTGCCTTCCCGCCCGTCTTGGTTTACCCCTCCTAGTACGTGCGATTGAATGGAGGGGTATTCACTAAAATGTTCCCCGTTAATGCCCCAATGACCTGAGGCGAAGCGCCATACATTCAGCATCGGACCATTTCATCAGCGCGTTTCTTTAAGCAATACTCATGAGCTGGTCAGCCCTCGTTACCTATCGCCAACTTCATTATTTCTGGATTATCGATGGTAAGCTTCTGTAGTCGAACGGTCACTGCATCACTCAATGCTGATGAGGGAGGTAATTTTCCACAAATAACAGCCACAATGTATTCGGAAAGAAGACTGGCTTGGTTAATTTCTTCTAACGCCGGCAGCAAGATTTCTAACGTTTTTTCTTTTTCGATCACGCCGAACTCTATAGCAGAGGCGTTTCTGACCAAGGCAGCCCGAATAAGACCTTCGGAATAAAGGGAGAAATTTATAGCTCCTAGCGCTTGGGTGTAGGGAAAGCCCGGCGCTAAACGTTTCGATTCATCTTCTGCGGTTCGCATTTGCTGAAGAGCGGAAGCAACCGCGAGTACCACACCACAAATAGCGGTTTTTTCTGGCGCAAGATAGGAGTCGGAGCCCAGTGTTAAAGCCTCTGTATTTTCATCAATATGAAATATGGATTCAGTTCCGCGAACGCCATCATGCAAATTTGACAGCCGAGAAACTCTTTCATAAAACCGTCCAGAACCTTTCAAAGCGGGTTTTATTGAACCTTTAATTGCCCCAAGCTCAAGGCACCACGGGCAATCCAGCGGACCGAAATCGGGCAACACGAGCTTCTCGATGTACGAAAACTCTCTCAATACCCGGGCATCTTTGTAAGCTAGGGAGCTTTGGAGCGCTTTCTCTGCTAATGCAGAGGTAGGCCTGTAAACTCCGGCCATGAAAATAATATTTGTAATGGCAGCGCTCAACTCCGCGCTCTCTCGAATAAAGTTGTTCAGCTTTTCGAAAGACTTACCATTGATAGTTACAGAATCATATATGATTACTTTGTCTGATTTTTGTACGCACTCTAATACTTCTTTTCCTAGAACAGACTCTGGTCCATTCAAGTAATAAAACGCAGCGTCTTGGGAGCGGACTTCAGCTTCGACAACGGGATCATGAACAAGCGATAAAACAACGGAATTGTTTGTCAATTTAGACGCGAGTTGCTCGGACAAGGCTTTAGCAAAAATAGCAAGACTGGAGATCTGATTGTAATCTATATAATATGCATAATGCTTGTTCCCTTTCGAAATATCGCCCTTATGAAAGGAAACAATGTCATTCAAATGATGATGGTACTTATGAAAAAAATTATAGCCGGTCTCGGCAATTCCTCTAGTCAGTTTTACGCCTGAATCCGTAGCATCTTTTATATAATAAGCACTTGGATGAATTTCAATAGCCTTGCTTCCTTTCTGACAAAACTCACAGCTATCAAAGTGATAATTCACTACATTACGATCAACACAGCAACAGCTATATTCCTGCTCGACGAAAGAATATACCGAAACGATAGATAGTTTTTTCGTCGCATACGCCCCCTGAAAAATCTCCTTGAATTTTTCGACCAAGCTGCCACTACTCACAACACTGACAAGTAATAGCGGACTTACAGATACCTTAAGCTCTGGCGTCGCAGCGCAAACCACACTTCTACAATCAATTATCTTTTTTGCTGGGTGAGCAGGTAGTGCGTCAAACACCGTATCCTTACTCAATATCTGTAAAGCTCTCAACGGAATCGCAGCTATTGACCAAGAATCAATAAAGATATAATCAGACTCATCTATGCATTTAAGCAACCAAAAGGTAACTCTATCCAAATCGTCCCGATTCTTAATGGAGTCACCCAACCTGAAAAATGCGTTTGTGTGATTATGGGATGGGGTTGCGAAATGATATTGCGCGCTACCTCGAATGAAGCTTTCACTAGAGTGTTTGTTAAGCAATCTTTCCAGATCGATAGACGCAACTCTTTTTACATCGAAACCTTTTTCGACCAGCGTAACCGCTGCTGGTGTTATGTTGTACAACTGATATTGCTTGACCTTTTTGCAGTAGAAGATAATAGCTATACAATCGAGATTTAACCGAGCTACTAATTTTTCTCTTATTGGCGCATTTTCCTCACTACCCATTGCTTGTAAAAATAGCGAATTCGTCGCAAGGATATAGCATATATCATACGGCTCATCTGAAGCGCTTGTTGATATCAATAAGAGTGGTTCAACGTCTGCTGGCGCCACCATACCAGTGCAATTGATAATCACAGGATTCATAAGTCAGACCGGAATTATTAGCGACAGCGATGTCGAAAGATTGTCGACAGGGAGGTTTAAGTCCGTCACATGTGTCTCAGGTAAGAATTCGTCACTTTTATAATCATAGTTTAAACAAAGCACTCCAGAAGTAGTCATGACCACTAATCCCTTGAGTTTATGAGCGCACTCCATCGCCGCGAATAAACCTAAACCCCGACTTATTGGGGCGCGCTGAATCTTTGAGGTACTATTTTTTTGAAATGCGCTTCTAACAACTTCAGTTTTAGTTTGGCCAGGCAGCGCGCCCTTCAAAGTATCAAAAATGCCGCTACCCGAATCTACTATATCGATTATTAAATATTTTTTAGCTCCATCTTTCTGAAACCTAAACTTAAGATAAGAACTTAGGGCAATTGGCAAATCCGAATTTTCAATCTCGCTTAAACTATTATAGATCACCCGAGAGACTTTCATGTATCTAAGGGAAACACTAGTACTCCGAGCATGATGAATGGTGTTTTCCCAAACCTCCTTAAGAAAGACATATAAGCTCATTGAACTTACGATCTTCCCTAACGACTTTCTTGCGCTTTTGGTATCTCCAACCATGCACTGTTCAATTTTCGGACCTAAGAGCGATCTAAAATCAGTCTCCGATGGTTCCGCACTGCCAAGATTAAGAATTGGAGGATGTACAAAGTACGGGTCTAAGGCGTACAATGAGTATGATTGTCCACTTTCGTACGCACCGTAGTCCATGTCGACAGTACTACCCACTTCCTCCACTAGCTTCTCAGTAATGACCTCGTCATATCGATCAACGACCACCACGTCTTGAATACAAATATTTATGAAACACGGCAAACAAAGATAGCTATCTTTAATGCCATGCTGAGAAAGTTCTGCGCTTGATAGATGAATCTTTACTTGGTCGAGACTTCCTAATCGGCTCAAAGCAATAATGCACGATATAAAAAATCCTTCTGCACCTAGGGAAAAACTCGCGTCCTTTTCGAAAACAAGACTAACCCGACTATTTAGATCAATTTGCTTGATTAAATAATTAATCGAGCAACCTGAGGAAATTTTAACTTCACTCATTAATAAATACCTCAACAGCCTTGGAATTTTATGGATCAGTGTATCACGGGCCATCTAAACAGCAGCTCTTCAGGAGCCTCGGCAGTCTTAAAACTCACCATCCATCGACCGACACACCTTGGCAAATTAAACCGCCAGGCTAGGGATTCACACGGGCGCTCCGTCTACTCGCACCGAAGCTATCCCGGAGTCATCGTAGGGAATGCTTACCTCAACGACTTTTCCTGATTCGGTCGTGACTTTGATCACAAGCCGGTATGGTGGCGCAGCGAAATCATCAGTAAAGAGGACGTGCACAGCCTTTTTGCACGAAGATCCTTTAGATACTGGCCAATATGCCGATCCATCTACTGCTGGGAGATAAACGTCTATGTTTGACATAAATAATCGTCCCTGTGATCACAGATGATCAAGCATAAGGCTGGCAATATTCCCCATGGACTCGATCGCGAACCGCGCTTGGCTCCGGGTTACGCTATCAAGCCACGGCCGCCCATGCCCAGTACCTTCCTTGTACGCAGAGCATTGAGAGCGCACCCCAGTTCATATGCCGCTCGCTCGACGCGCATTTTTACAGGTTCCTTGTCTTGCACTGGATTCGATGGAGTCGCCCAATCCAACGCCGTGAACGCCTGGCCTAAGAGTGTTGGAAAATTCGAGTGACTTGGGTAATGGCCCCACTTCTCAACCAACACGTGGGCCGCCGTAGCCTCCAATAGATCTTTCGCTGTACCTGCCAACAGCGGGCTGTCCAATGCTCCCCGTCGCGCTCTATCGGCGTAAGCAGCTAGAGCAGCTGTTAGCTCTCGGCCCTTCATCGCTTCGAGGACCCGGGGTGCCAGATTGCCGTCTGTGGACAGGTCCCAACCATTGTTCGCAATCGTGGCAACGATATTCGCTATCGCTTCGGAACCGCAGTAGTTCGAGGACTGAGAGCGAAATCCACCTTTTCCCTGAACATTGGATATCAGCGCCGAGACAAAGGCTTCACCGCTTTTCTGGTTGTTGACCATCGCCCAATTCAGCGCCCCTCGAATGCGTTTAGCTTTGCCGACGGGTCTACCACCAGGGCCCTGTTGCTCACCACCCGCAAGGTGATACTGAGCAAACAATAAATCGAGGTCGTAGTGCGTAGGCTCGCGCTTCTCCGTCTGAGAATCGTCTACCAAACGCGCTAACGCCACGATAACGGCGTCAGTCAGCGGAGGATTGTCGGCCATTCCTTGTCCATCCCTTCAAAGAAACGAAGCTGATTTCGCGATTAGCATGCACTGCCAAGCATGCTGAACGGAATACTCAGATTTGACTGCCTCGGAGCCTGGCCAGCCCTTGATTGATGAAGCCCGCGTTCTCTCCGATCGTAGAGAGTGCACCTCGGATGTTATCGCCGACCTCCTCCAACCCACTTTGCTCGGCATGAAGCGTAAGCTCCATCAGCGCAGCTTCCAGGGCGAGCTGGTTCTGATACATCCTCTCCAATACGCTGTGCAGGGAATATTCGTCGCTCATATCTTGGCTCCATCCAAAACCTAGAGCGTAGCAGGACATCAGTGCGCGCTCCCATGGAAAGTTAAAACGCCGTATACCTACACGAGCGCTTCCTTAGAGAAGAAAAATGCCGGAAAAACTAAACGACATTAAAGACATAATGCACGACTAAAACGCCACATCGCGACTAATTATGGCCATACTTTAGCTCTTATTAACCCATACTGTTTTTCAAACAAACCTCGAATTAACATTCAATCGCTCTAGATAATGTAACAACGAACATAACTTCACAAAAATTCGCTCACAAATGAATCCAATGTCATTGGTAATGTCGAATACTGTGACACTGACAATTTTGTTGAAAACCGCATTGACTCACCACAACACAATATTGCAGCGCAGCAACCACCATCAACGACTTGACTCCACCGCCATCCAAACTATGTTGACTCCTTCAACGAGGAGTTCTTTCATGACCGATATCGAACAATTCCCTGTAAGCAAAAAAGATATGGAAAGAAAGTTAATTTTTCAGTCCGCTAGGAGGTTAGTAAAAGCGACGGGTGTAGAAATGAAGCTCTCCTCTAGCCGCAAAGTTATTGCCAATATCTTAGGGTATAGCGATTGTCATGACTTGCAACAGCAAGTGTCGAATAACTGTGACCCCCGAACCTTGGTAGGAATGGAACGAGGCGCTATGAATCTGTTTTTGATGGAAAATATCCATAAAGTCTTACATGTCCCGCTAGCAACGGCTCTTGAGTTGCTGCCAAAACTTGGTTTCCACTTCTACTCGGCAATAAGTAAAAACAATTCGCACTCCGCAGAGCCAAATTTGGGTTCTGAGCCGGCCAAAACTCAAATTCATATTGTTGAACCACCTAAAGCCGAAGAGAAGGTGTCTAAGCAGCCTCACTGTGGAAATACATATGTTGCAGTCACTTTCAAAGCTAGGCGGAAAATTACTGTACCGTGACGCTCTAAGTTCAGTTGCACGCGCCCTTTCGCGAGGGCGTCACCTGCCGCCCTCTCTTATTTGTTGAGTTGGTACACAGACTGACCCCAAATCTACGCTCTTGAAGTAGAGCCTTGTCATTGTGACAAATAAATCAAACTGCACAAAAAATGGATGCCAGAGTTCTCATATTCTCAAAGTTGACGCGTGCCGACTTCCAACTAGCATTACTTTTTTCAAATGGGAGTATCGCTATGAAAATGCCAAAGCAATTTCCGATCTCGCAAAGAGACATCGATAGAGGTCGGTTTGCCAGATCTGCCAAATCCCTCAGCAACATGGCCAACAGACCGATGCCGATCGGAGTTGCTGAAAGAGCCATTGCCAATCTACTGGGTTATTCCGACCTTGACGAAATGGAACGAACCGCCAACTGCTTCCCTGAACGAGAGTTCAATCCGAACTGGAAACAGGAGATCTGTGTGCACGTGATGTACCGCGTCCACAAGAATTTAAGAATACCCTTAGATCACTGCTCTCATTTTTTCGTTATGCTAGGCCTCATGGAATACAGCTTTATGAAAAGGGATTACCCAATTATGGACCGTACTGTTCGTACGAACTTCGACTTTAACGGCGAATCAGGCGCGGATAAGCTTCGTAAGTTCCCTATCATTCAATCACGACGTCTCCCGGACAAAGTCACTACATATCGCGCCGCGGCCCGGCGCAGCAGCTGACCTTGAACGAGCTAATCAGGCTCAAAATTCGCTATACCAAACTGGAGAGTCACATGAAGAAAAGAACAGTGTCAGACCTCATCCGAGACCAGCAAGTTAATCGGGAAAACCTGAATTCGTTTTATTTGTCATCGCTCACGGGGCATAGGTGCTCCATGCATATTCTTCTTTATATTCGGGATTTCCAAAAAATCGTACTGCACGAAATTATGAGTACCGAATTCACAATTGCACCTTCAATGTCCCCCCCCAAAAGGTTGCACTAGTAGCTGAGTCAACCGAGGCCAACAATTCCTGCGCGATTGAATGCACGGCCTTCCAGGAATCGGCAACCTCCCGCATCAACCCGGCCCCCGCTGGCTTCATTCCGGCGAGGCCGGGCTGACCAACACTGCAACCCTGGGAGTAACGGTTCCGTTCTCTCTGGCCTTTAATCTTCTAACGCCCTAACACGATTAACTAACGAGTTGCTGGATGCGCCCTACCTGCTTTTTCACAAGCGACCCTATCCGCCTCAGCATTAGCGCCAAAATCCACAGCTAACTTGTCAATCAGACCGCGGACTGAAGGCAGCAGCCCCCTGCGTGATGGGAAGACCGCATGGATGAGCCCGCTACGCACCACGAATTTAGGTAGCACCTCCACCAATAGCCCATCATGTATTGCGTGTCGCACCATGATCTCGGGCAGTTGTACAACCCCTACCCCCTGTACCGCGGCACGGTGCAGCGCATCAAGGTCTGAAGTTACAAATCGGGGCGTATGAACCACCTCAATACGTTCATCTTTCGTCCCTAAAAAGGTCCAATTGTGTTCACGGTTCGGTGGACCTAGATCCATGCTAGGCAGACTCGATAGGTCATTTGGGGTTTCGAGCTTCAACCCATCTATTAAGGATGGACGCGCAACCAGTTTCTGATGGCTATCCCCCAGCACTCTCATCACCAGGTTGGCGTCTTCCAATGGAGGAAAACGCACCCTAAGTGCAATGTCGTAGCCTTCACCCAGAACATCTACCCGGCGGTTAGTACTGTCGATGTGCACCTGCACCTTAGGGTGCTGGACCATGAACTCCGCGATGATGTCGCTCACCCCCATAGCCCCCAATGCAGGCGGACAGCTAATCCGCACAATGCCTTGTGGTTCGGCACGCGAATGCTCGACTACTTGCTCTGCCGCATCCGCTTCTACCAGCATCGCTACACAATGGCGGTAGTAGTCTTGACCGATCTCTGTGACCGTAAACTTCCTCGTTGATCGCTGAATCAGGCGTACACCAAGCCGCTCCTCAAGGGCTGCGATCCGCCGGCTTAGCTTCGACTTCGGGATATCAAGTTTTTTACTCGCGCTTGAGAATCCGTTGTGGTCGACGACCTGGACGAAGTAGTACAAATCATTGAAGTCGTACACGGAGCTATTTACTCACTGGCTGGATGCAGAACGTAAGTATCGCAGGTGATGGTGGGAGTTCCCATTGATGAGTACCTTGCAGCCTCTCAGCACTCACCTCTTCCACTTTTTTGCGTGATAGCCGCTTCGTCAAAAGGAGCGTACGCTTTTGACAATTGTCAAAACGAAAAATCGAGATTTCTTAATTGGGATCAATTAGTTACGGCATTTATAGTTTTGGTAAATCTAACAAAATGTCCGATCTCTACTATTTCGCCAAAGTCGTCGAGGCCGGCGGATTCGCGGCGGCCGGGCGTCTGCTCGGCATTCCCAAGTCGCGGCTGTCACGACGCATCGCCGAGCTGGAAGAACGCCTCGGCGCGCGTTTGCTGCAGCGCACCACGCGCCAACTCAACCTCACGGCGGTCGGTGAGCGTTATTTGCGTCATTGCCAGGCGATGTTGCTGGAAGCGGAAATGGCCGATGAGGCGGTGGCGAGCATGTCCAGCGAGCCGCGTGGACGCTTGCGGGTGTCCTGCCCGACCGGTCTGGCGCACGAGATGCTGCCGTGGGTGATCAGCGAATTCCTCGGTAAATTCCCCCAGGTGCAGCTGGAAGTTGTATTGCTCAACCGCCGCGTCGATCTGGTCGGCGAAGGCTTTGATGTGGCCCTGCGCGTGCGCGAACACGGTGATGAGGACCCTTTGCTGGTCACCCGGCGCTTGCGCCAGGCGCAAATGGTTGTGGTGGCCAGTCCGGCGTTTATTCAGGGGCAATCGATCAACCATCCGCAAGATTTGCGAACGCTGCCGGTGCTTGGCGCTTTGGAAGCGGATCGTCTGGTTCATGTGCGCCTGCTTGATCAGCAGGGCAACAGTTTCGAATTGAACATGGAAGCCCGGCTGGGTATCGATGACTTTATTGTGCGCAAAGCCTGCGTGCTGGCCGGCCAGGGTTTCACGTTGCTGCCGATGATGTACTGCGAGGAAGAACTGCAAAACGGCACACTGCTGCAACTGCTGCCAGAGTGGTCGCTGCCCGGTGGCTGGCTGCAAGCGGTGTACCCGCATAGGCGCGGGGTGATGCCAGCGGTGCGCGCGTGGATCGATCACCTGGTCGAATCGTTCAATGCCTGTGGGGAGCGGTTGTTATGAAAAAGGGAAGGATGAGCGAAGCGGACGTCGCCGAATTTTGCCTGGCGTTGCCGGGCGCGCGCGAGGATTACAAATGGGGCGGTGTGCGGGTGTTTTCGATTGCCGGCAACAAGATGTTTGCCTTGCAGGGGCTGCGCGGTGATTCGCTGGCGTTCAAGGTCGACAAGGATCTGTTTCTCGGCCATTGCGACCGCCCCGGCATTCACCCGGCGCCGTATCTGGCGCGGGCGCAGTGGATCATCATGCACCCGCCCTACCCGCTGGGTGCCGAGGAATTGCGCGGATTGTTGCAGCGCTCGCACCAGTTGGTGGTGAGCAAACTGCCGAAAAAAACCCAAATCGGTTTACTGCTGTAACCCCGATCCCTTGTAGGAGCTGCCGAAGGCTCGGGCCGCGATCGGACGATCTTTTGACTTTGATCTTTTAAAAATCAGAATCAAAAGATCGCAGCCTTCGGCAGCTCCTACAAGGGGGGTGGTGTTTTTTAGAACAGGGCCAGCAGTTTCATGCCGATGAACAGTTGGTCAATCCAGAATATCTGGTGCAGCAAGACGATCACCCAGAACAGAATCTGGAACGACACCTTGCGCGTCTTGTGCCGAAAAACCTGCTGGGCGATCAATGCGCCCGGCCAGCCGCCGGCCAGTTCCACCGCATGAAGGATGTTCTCCGGCGTGCGCCAGGCACCGGTGCGGGCCTTGCGCTTGTCTGCCCAGTACAGGAAGAACGCCAACACACTGACGATCCCGTACCCTGCCAATGGCACCAGCGAGATCCCGCGCAGCCACATCGACAGCGAGCCGTATAACGGCAACGCACAGACGATCAGCAACACCACCAGTTTCAATTTCAGATATTGGATGTTGCCAGCCATAGGCCGACCCTCAGGGCGACGTGCGCGGGAATCATTCATGGTTTGGCCGCCGACCAGTCGACCCAGCCGAATTGCCACGTGGCGAGGATGACCAGGCCGAAGACGATCCGGTACCAGGCAAATGCCGCGTAACTGTGGCTGGCGATGAACTTGAGCAAGCCGCGCACGGCGATCATGGCGAAAATGAACGCCGTCACGAAGCCGATGGCGAATACCGGGAAGTCCGCCGGCACGAACAGGTGGCGATACTTGTAGCCCGAGTACACCGCCGCACCCACCATGGTCGGCATGGCGAGGAAGAACGAGAACTCGGTAGCGGTTTTACGCGACAAACCAAACAGCAAGCCGCCAATGATCGTCGAGCCGGAACGCGAAGTACCGGGAATCATTGCCAGGCACTGCGCAAAACCAACTTTCAGGGCGTCCTGCCAGGTGATCTCGTCGACAGTTTCGGCATGCACTTCATGCTGACGCTTTTCCGCCCACAACATGATGACGCCGCCCACTACCAGCGCGGCCGCGACCGTGATCGGGTTGAACAGGTATTCGTGGATCAGGTCGGCAAAAATTACCCCCAACACCACGGCCGGCAAGAAAGCGATCAGCAGATTGGCAGTAAACCGTCGAGCGCTGGGCTGCGTCGGCAAGCCAATCACCACGTCGAGAATCTTGCGGCGAAACTCCCAGACCACCGCGAGGATCGCGCCGAGCTGAATGATGATGTTGAACGCCATGGCCCGTTCGCCGCCGAAGTCGAGCAAGTCGGCAACAATGATCTGGTGTCCGGTACTGGAAATGGGCAAAAACTCCGTCAGCCCCTCTACAACTCCAAGAATCAGTGCCTGCAAGGCGGTCCAAAGATCCATCAATCCCCCAAAGAGCGATGCACGGCGGCATGCCCCGATAGTATTTTTCTTACGTTCACTGCGTTCAGCGTAGCTGTTTGTAGCTGTACCGATTCCGCGCGCACAGGATCCACACGAAACAGTCAAAATTCCGTGAAATATCAACTTGGATTCAGGTTTTTACGCGCGGGGCCGAAATCCTAACAGACAAGCCTTAATAGCGCTGCCGCGTTATACGACTTGGGTCGCGTATGCCCGCTCACAAAATCGTGGTTGGATGCTGGCGGTCGTTTATTACAAGAAAAAGAATTCGGAGTGACAGCGTTATGAACAGCTTGCGCAGTGTGTCGATCAGCCGACGCTTGTGGCTCATTTTGGTGGTGGCCGTGGTCATGTTGCTGACCTTGGGCGTGTTGATGCTCAAGCAGATCCACGATGACCTGTATCACGCCAAAGCCCAGAAAACCCAACATGTGGTGCAGACGGCCAGCGGCCTGCTCACCTACTACCATGACCTGGAAACCGCCGGCACCTTAAGCAAAGAGGTAGCGCAAAAGCAGGCGCTGACCGCGATTCGTGGCCTGCGCTATGACCAGAGCGACTATTTCTGGATCAACGACCTCACGCCCGTGATGGTCATGCACCCGACCAACCCGAAACTCGAAGGTCAGAACCTCTCGGCGATCCGAGATCCGGACGGTTTTGCGGTGTTCAACGAAATGGTCGCCATCGCCCGCGCCAAAGGCGCCGGCATGGTCGACTACCGTTGGCCGAAACCCGGCGCCAGTGAGCCGGTGGCGAAAACTTCTTACGTCAAGCTGTTCGAACCGTGGGGCTGGGTGATCGGCTCCGGCGTTTACGTCGACGATGTGCAGGCAGAGTTCAAGGGCCAGGTGATCAAAGCCACGGTCATCGGCCTGGCGATTGCGCTGATCATGGCCCTGCTGGTGATTCTGATCGCCCGCAGCATCGTGCGCCCGTTGCAGGAAACCGTGAACGCAATGGCCAACATTGCCAGCGGCGAAAGCGACCTGACCCGCAGCCTCGATACCCACGGCAAGGATGAAGTCACCGAACTGGCGCATCATTTCAATGCCTTCACCGCGAAATTGCGCCGGGTGATCGGCGACTTGCAGGTCTCGGCCAGCGCACTGGGCCAATCGTCCAGCGAACTGGGCAACGACGCCTCGCAGGCGCAGCAACGCAGTCAGCAGCAATCGCAGCAAATGGAACTGGTGGCCACCGCGATCAACGAGGTGACCTACGGCGTACAGGACGTGGCGAAGAATGCCGAACATGCCGCCGCTGAAATGCGTGATGCCGAAGCGCAGGCGCAGCAGGGCCAGATCAACATCGACGGCAGCCTGCAACAGATCGACAAGCTTTCGGGCACCATCGATCAGGCGGTCGAGGTGATCCGCACCCTCGCCGCCGAGAGCACGCAGATTGGCAGCGTACTGGAGGTGATTCGCTCGATTGCCGAACAGACCAACCTGCTGGCGCTCAACGCCGCGATTGAAGCGGCGCGGGCCGGTGAGCAGGGACGCGGTTTTGCCGTGGTCGCCGATGAAGTGCGCCTGTTGGCGCAGCGCACGCAGAAATCGACGGCCGAGATTCAGTCGATGATCGAGCGCCTGCAAAATCATTCCGAAGCCGCTGTAAAAGTCATCGGCGACAGCAGCAAGGCGTCGCAACTGACCATCGAACAAGCCGGCCTCGCGGGTGCCAGCCTGAATGCCATTGGCCAGGCGTTGCGCAACCTCAATGGTTTGAATGCCTCAATTGCCAGCGCTACTTTGCAGCAGGCGCATGTGGTCGAGGACATCAACCAGAACGTCACCCAGGCGGCGGGGCTCTCGCACAGCACGGCGATCGCTGCAGAGCAGTCGAGTGCGGCAAGCGTGAAGCTCGGCCAACTGAGCGAACAACTCAACGGCCTGCTACGCCAGTTCCGCGTCTGACCTAAAGCCTTGTGGGAGCTGGCTTGCCAGCGATGGCGGTGGGTCATCCAATATCAATATTGAATGTGCCGACCTCATCGCTGGCAAGCCAGCTCCCACAGGTTCTTCAGTGTTTGGGCGAATACAGTACAATCCGCTCCCTTCTTTTCTCCCCCCAAGGAATCCCCATGTCCGGGCTTGAACTGTTTGCCGCCGCCCTCGGTGTGATCGCCGTCTGGCTGACGGTCAAACAGAACCCATGGTGCTGGCCGATCGGTCTGGTCATGGTGTTGCTCTATAGCTGGATCTTCTTTGAGGTGAAGCTGTATTCGGACATGTTGCTGCAAGTGATCTACGCCGCGCTGCAAGTCTACGGCTGGTGGCAATGGACTCGTGCCGGGACGATGCACGACGGGCGGCAGGTCAGCCGTCTCGATCAGCGTTCAATCCTGATCGGGCTCAGCGTCGGCGCTGTCGGCAGCCTGCTGCTGGGCGCGGCCATGGCGCACTGGACGGATGCCGCACAGCCTTGGCTCGACGCAGCGTTGACGGCGTTCAGCCTGGTTGCGCAGTTGTGGATGGCGCAGAAACGTCTGCAGTGCTGGGCGCTGTGGTTTGTCCTCGATGTGATCTTTGTCGGGCTGTTCATCTATAAGGATCTGTACCTCACCGCAGCCTTGTACGGCCTGTTCACCCTGATCGCGGTGCAAGGCTATCGTGAATGGCGTGCCGATCCGGCGTTGCGCACATGAAAGTCGTGGTGCTTACCGGGCCGGAATCCACCGGCAAGAGCTGGCTGGCGGCGGGCCTGCAACAACAGTTCGGCGGCGTACGGGTGGACGAATACGTGCGCTGGTTCATTGAGCAGAACCCGCGTGATACTTTCCTGGCAGACATCCCCGAGATCGCCCGTGGCCAGTTGCAGTGGGAAGATCAGGCGCGTGCGCAAAAACCGGCGCTGCTGATTCTCGACACGCACCTGCTGAGCAACATGCTGTGGAGCCAGACGCTGTTCGGCGCCTGCCCGGCCTGGCTCGAACCCGAGCTGCTGGCACGCCGATACGACTTGCACCTTCTGCTATCCCCGGAGCACATCGACTGGACCGATGACGGTCAACGCTGCCAGCCGGATCTGGAGCAGCGTCTGGCCTTCTTCAACGCCACGCGCGCCTGGCTTGAGCAACATCAGCAATCCGTGCAAATCATTCAAGGCAATTGGGCTGAGCGGCAGACGCAAGCTTTTGCGGCGGTTGCACAATTGCTTTGCGAATGACCCGGTTCAAGGGGCTCCTGCCCCACTGTTTTCCCCTGTTTTGGGGACAAAGTGTCCATTCCTGAAACACACACTTGACGGCAAAGTGGCCGTTTCAACGGCCTCGAGCGTTTTGTCGGTCGACCTGTTACGCAGTTGAAACACCTTGCCGCAAACCCTCGTTCCAGAGCTTTGTTCAGCCAATAGACAGGTCGATGCCAATGTGCGTGTTTCATCAATGAAACAGCTTGTGTATCAAACCTTTGCTCGATTCACGTAAGCATCTGAAATCAATGAGTATTTAAAAAGCGGCACAGCTTTCGCTCTCTCCTTCACAACGCTGACTAGGGCCAGCCCACTGAAGAAGGAATTGCTGCCGTGGGGAATTTCAAAAAGAGCATGACCTGCCTCCTGCTGATCGGATCAGCAGCCAGCACATTCGTCAGTTTCAATGTGCAGGCAGAAGGTAATGGCGTCATCGTCCTCAATCGCGACGTTCAGCCGATTCCTATCGGCCGCAACGGTGGCAAAGACCCCTACCCGACCACTGTCAATGCCAACCCGGCCGCACGTATCAATGCCGCCATGAACAGCACCGAGCTTAGCGACGGCGACTTTGCCGATGTCGCCAGCGGCAGTGCGTTCCGCACCATCAATACGGCCCAGGCCGGCGCCAATCTGCCAGGCCTCAATACGGTCACCAATCCCAACGGCATGCCCGGCATGAGCGCCGGTCACGGTGGCGGTTCCGGTGGCGCGATTTCCGGCACGATCAACCGTGCCATGAGTTCCGGCCTTGCTCCGCTGACCCGTATGGCCGGAGGCCAATGAGATGAATCGCTCACTCCTTCTGCTTGCCTTGCTCGGTTGCAGCACTGTCATGGCTGCTGATCCCGCCTCAGTGAACAACGCCAACATTCAGGACTCCGGTGTTCAGTATCGCGGCAATTTCAACGTCAACCAGGCGGCTGGCGATCAAATGCAACAGGCCAACGTCAAGGCTGTGGGCATCGGCACCGAATCCCACGCCACTACCAGCGTCATGCAAAAAATCGACACACCGGCCTCTCGCTCGATGGACGCCAGCGCAACCATCGGCGGCACCTCTTTCAGTAATGGCAACGGGATTCTGGGCGTGAACCAGGGCGCCGGGGCCAACAACCAGATGGCCAACGTTACGCGCGTCAGCATCAGTGCTGCCCCGCAGAGCGTTGACGACAGTGCCCTTTCGCAACAGAACGTGGCGCTTTTACCGAGCTCAGGAGCAACTGGTACCTCACCCGGCAGTCGCCAGGTCACGACAAGTGATCAGGCCTTCACCGGCAGCCGTGGGGTAATCCAGGTGAACCAGAGTGCCGGGGTGGGGAACCGAATGGCTAACACCCTGAGCATCCGGGTCGCTGACTGACCCAAATAACAAAAGCAGTGCAATTAGAAAGTACCAACACTTAACCAACTAATAAGCACGATGGAGAAACACCATGAAACCTACAATGGCTCTCAAACCACTGGTTTTCGCACTTGCAGCAGTGATGGCAATCGCAGCACAGGCAGGCGGTCGTGATGACGATCATGGTAATGGGCACGGCAACGGCCATGGCAATAACCAGCCAAAAGGCCCGACCCTTGAGCAAATCCTGCAAATCTCGGCGGGTGCTGGCGCCACCGTGATGGACCAGCAAAGCAGCTCAGGCAACGCCGTGTTGAACCAAGGCACCAAAAATGGTGCAGCAGTGGATAGCTCTCTGAATGGCTCCAACGGCAACATGGGCGCCAACGCCGCAGCTGGCGACGGCAACCAACAAGACAACGCCGCTGCTCTGGCGACTGCCGACGAAAGCTTCATCTTCGGCACCGCGGTCGCTGCTTCCAGCGCGACTCAGCTCAATGGCGGCAACACCGTTGCGAACTACTCCAACACCAACGCCGCGTCGCTCAACAATGCTGGCAACAATGGCTCCGGCAACATCGGCGTCAACGTGACCGCTGGCAACTTCAACCAACAGAAAAACAACCTGGCAATCGCTGTGTCGGGCGGTCGTGTAGCGCAGGCAGCAGCCGCAGCCAATCAAAGCTCCACAGGTCTGACCGTTACCAACAATGCTACTCAGGTCATGAAAAAAGAAACTCTGGTCGGGACTGTTAACGCAGTCGGCGCCTTCGTAGCGGCTGGCCAGGCGACTACTGAATCCGACAACCACGGTGGCGGTAACCATGGCGGCGGCTATGGTAACAACGATCGTGGCGGCAACGGTGGTGGCAACCACGGCGGCAACAACGGCAGCAGCACTTCCGACTTCGTCGCAGTGGGCGTATTCGGTCTGGCCGGTGTGACCACCCAACAACAGCTGACTCCAGACGGCTGGAAAAACCCTGTGACCAACACTGCAACCATGACCAACTCGATGAACAACTTCTCCGGCAACGGTGGAGCCAACGTCTCGTCTGGTGTGGGTAACCAACAAAGCAACTCGCTGTCCATCGCTGCTGGCTGCAGAGCCTGCCTGTAATCGCGATCGAAACGAAAGCCCCGGAAACGGGGCTTTTCCTCAGTCCGCAAAGGCGTATCGATCATGCGTAACACTGCCCTCCTCGCGATGCTGTTCGTCTGTGGCCTGACTCAGGCCGGTCAGATGCCCGTGGCTGCCCTGCCGGGTGGCACGCTCGTCTACAAAAACGTGCAAAGCATCCGTGAGCGCAAGTTTGCCGACATCGTCGAACAGAAAACCGATTTCAGCTGCGGCGCTGCTGCACTTGCCACGGTATTACGCCAGGCCTATTGGCTCGACGTCGATGAGGAGCACATCATCAAAGGCATGCTGGTCAACGCTGACCAGGACCTTGTCCGTACTCAAGGGTTTTCCATGCTCGACATGAAGCGCTACATAGAAAGCATCGGCATGCGCGCCAGGGGCTACAAGATCCCACCGGAAAAACTCGACGCGGTAACAATCCCGGTGGTGGTACTGATGGAAATTCGCGGCTACAAGCACTTCGTCGTGTTGCAGCGCTCGGACAAGGAGTGGGTTTACATCGGAGACCCGGTTCTTGGCCATAAACGCTACAAGCATGATGACTTTGTCAAAGGTTGGAATGGCATTGTCTTCGCCATCGTCGGTCCCGGATATGACAAGGCCAACGCCTTGCGCAGTCCTCCGGTGCCATTGACGGCCAAGAACAAGCTGGATGGTTTCAACCCGGTCAGAGATGCTGAATTGATGGATTTCGGGTTCATTCAGAGCGACTTCTTTTAATCGCCGATTGTAGAGAATGGGACTGGATGTCCCGGGAGCAGCAGATGAAAACCTCATACTGGCTGGCCGCCGCCTGCCTGGCAGCGAGCGCATCGGGCTACGCCAATGCAGGATTCAAACCTATAGAAATCAAGGACCAGGAGCTCGCCGAGCTGCGTGGTCGTTATGTGATGCCGGGGCGGATTATCAGCTTCGGCATTGTCATGAGCAGTACCTGGCGCAACGCCAGCGGTGATCTGATCGGTGCGTCTGCATCAATGCAGGTACAACAAACCACCATCAAACCGGAATTTTACGTGTCGACCATCAAGGAGATGGGCAACGGCAATACGCCGGAGCTGGGCTCGGGATCGATTATCGGCGGTGCCGGCCTGAACTCATCGTCGGGCGTGACGCAGAGCGTACGCGCAGCGGGTGACGGCAACACGGCCAATAACAACGTTGCCATCAACGTCAGGGAAGCCAATCAGGCACCAGCGCTCGCACCCGCACAGGGCCAGGCCCTGATGGCCGGCCAGACTATTACCGGCAGCAATGCCGCCGGCAATGTCGCGGTCTCGGCAACCGGTACCGGTGGCGTGCAAATGGCGATACAAGCCAGTGGCAATCAAGGCACGGCACTGCAACAGGTCGCTTCAAGCGGCTTACTGCAGAACACCCGTCTGCTCGGAAGTGCCAACGTGGTCAACAACCTGACTCAACTCAACGTCGTACTCAATAATAACGGCAGAAGCGCCGGCGCACTGGATTGCAACCTGACTCAACTCGGGGCCCTACGCACTATCGGATATTGAACTACGCTGAGTCTCGATCATTGGGCTTAAAGGGACGGCTTATTCATGTATCGATCAGTATCACTGCGTGCCGCAGTGTGTTTGAGCACTCTTCTCCCCGCCGCGATGCTGCAAGCGGCACCGAACTCGGATGTAGAGGCCCTGAAACAGGAACTTCTAGAGCTGAAGCAACGATACGAAGTACAACAAAAGGCCCTGGCGGTCCTCGAACAACGAGTCCGCCAGGTTGAAGAACAACCCGCCGCCCCACCACCAAAACGTCTGGCGAAATCGCCATCGGACATGAAAGGCAATCGCGTCGCCACCGGTACCGGTGCGGCAGCCGCATCAGGAGGCGCCGCCGGGGGCAGTGGCGCATCGTACGGGCAATCGCTGGCTGACGACTCTCAACCGGCGCAAAGCGTCTCCAACCTGTACGACGAGGCCAGCGGTTTCTTCGGTGGCGGCAAGTTCAGTGTCGAAACCGGCGTCACCTATTCGCGCTATGACACCCGCCAGCTGATTCTCAACGGCTTTCTGGCGCTGGATTCGATTTTCCTCGGCAACATCAACCTTGACCGGATCAAGGCCGACACCTGGACCCTCGACCTCACGGGCCGCTACAACTTTGATAATCGCTGGCAGTTCGACCTGAACGTGCCCGTGGTCTATCGAGAATCGACTTATCAGTCGGGCGGCGGCAATCAGGGCGCGGCCGGTGTCACCACTGAAGAAACCGTCACCAAGGATCCAACCATTGGCGACGTCAACTTCGGCATTGCCTACAAATTCCTCGACGAGTCGGTCAATACGCCGGACGCCGTGGTCACCTTGCGGGTCAAGGCGCCTACCGGCAAGGACCCGTTCGGTATCAAGCTGCGTCAGACCGATGCCAACTCCAACCTGTTCGTGCCTGACACCCTGCCAACCGGCAACGGCGTCTGGTCGATCACCCCGGGGATCTCGCTGGTCAAGACGTTCGACCCGGCCGTACTGTTCGGCAGCTTGTCCTACACCCACAACCTGGAAGAATCGTTCGACGACATCAGCTCGACCGTCAACCAGAAAACCCCGGGCAAGGTGCGCATTGGCGACAGCTTCCAGATCGGCGCCGGTATTGCGTTTGCGCTGAACGAGAAGATGAGTATGTCGTTCTCCGTCTCTGACCTGGTACAACGCAAAAGCAAGCTGAAACAGGATGGCGGGGATTGGGAATCGGTGGTGTCCAGCGACGCCAACGCCGGTTACTTCAACGTCGGCATGACCATTGCGGCCACCGACAACCTGACCATCGTGCCCAACCTGTCGATCGGTATGACCGACGATGCACCGGACTTTTCCTTCAGCCTGAAATTCCCGTACTACTTCTAAGCAGAGCAACAGCAAAAGATCGCAGCCTTCGGCAGTTCCTACAGGATTACCCTTGTAGGAGCTGCCGAAGGCTGCGATCTTTTGATCTTCTAGCGAATCTGATGCTTGTGCAGCAGCCGGTAAAACGTCGGACGGGACACCCCAAGTACCTTCGCCGCAATACTCAGATTGTCACTGTGCCGGTTCAACACATCGCACAATGCCTGACGCTCAGCTCGCGTCTTGTAATCTTCCAGCGTGCCCATGGGCGTAGCGATTGAATGCTGACTGATCAGGCCCAGGTCGCGCGCCTCGATCTGCCGCCCCTCGGCCAGCACCAGTCCGCGACGAACGCGGTTGGCCAACTCACGGACATTGCCCGGCCAATCGTGTTTACCCATCGCAATCAGCGCATCTTCACTGAAACTGCGCGGACGTCGACCGGTTTCGTGGCTGTAGAAATGCGAAAAGTGGTTGGCCAGCATCGACAAGTCACCGTGCCGCTCACGCAGAGGCGCGGTGACCACTTGCAGCACATTGAGCCGGTAGTACAAATCCTCGCGGAAGCGCTTCTTCTCGATTGCAGACTCAAGATCGACGTGGGTTGCTGCCAACACGCGTACATCGACAGGAATTGGCTGACTGCCACCGACCCGTTCAATGTGTTTTTCCTGGAGGAACCGCAGCAGATTGGCCTGCAACTCCAGCGGCAGGTCACCAATTTCATCAAGGAACAAGGTGCCGCCGTTGGCCGCTTCGATGCGGCCGACCTTGCGCTGATGCGCGCCGGTAAACGCACCTTTTTCGTGACCAAACAGCTCTGACTGGATCAAGTGTTCGGGAATTGCCCCGCAATTGATCGCCACAAACGGTTTGCTGTGACGTTGCGATTGCCGATGCAGCGTGCGCGCGACCAGCTCTTTACCGGTGCCGCTTTCGCCACGGATCAATACGGGCGATTCGGTCGGCGCCAGCTTGCTGAGCAATTTGCGCAGTTCGCGGATCGGTTTGCTGTCGCCGAGCAATTCATGTTCGGGCTGGTCGACGTGAATTGTGCCCTGCCCGCGCAGGCGTGCCATGCCGAACGCCCGGCCGAGGGTGACTTGCACCCGAGACACGTCGAACGGCAGGGTATGGAAATCGAAAAACCATTCGCAGACGAAGTCGCCAACGTTCTGCAGGCGCAGTACTTCCTGATTCAGCACAGCGATCCATTCCGTGCCGCTGCGACTGATCAACTCTTTCACCGCTTCCGGCCGTTCGAGGTGAAAAGGCTGTAATCGCAGCAAGCCGACATCGCAGCTGCGGTCGGCGGCATTTTCCAGCGTACAACTGTCGACATCCCAGCCTACCGCGCGTAAACCGGGCAATAAGCGGTGACAGTCGTCGCACGGATCGACCACCAATAAACGTCGTAACGCAGGCGCTTCGCTCATGACTGTTCCTTGGCGCCAAATATTAGAAATGATTGTAAAAACAGTCATTTGGCAGACCCGACTGTAACATTAGCAAGATTTTGACAGCGCCTTGTATCGATTGCTTATAGGTGTACAAACAAACGCGTTATAAGCAGCGCGGTTGTTAGTTAGCTATCGACTATTTCATTACTGAAAAGCTTTCAGCGAGCTTTCAAAAGCTGTCTAAAAGCCAGGTCTATGAAAGAAAGTTGAAATTTCTTTGTTTCGAGTGTGACCCGTTAGCGGGTTGCGTGCATCAGTACAAGTAACCAGCCGAACGGTAAGCCCAACCGACGGCCTATCACTTGATTGGGCATTACAGAGAGAAGACCCCATGACCGCCCCGCTCCGTATCAACGAAGCTCTTTTGATTGCCAACCACGCGTTCAAACCCTTCCAGTGCGTGGCCTGGGCGCCACAAGACGGCAATGGCGAACTGAGCCTGACCGTTATTGATCGGACCAATTCCCACATTGGCCGCAAACAGATTCCAAGCAGTGCCTACTCCGATCCGGCACAACTCGAACAACTGCTGCAACAAGCCCGCGCCGAGTTGAGCGAAGAAGGCTACCTGCTGCAATCGTGGTCGATGCCACACTGATTTCACGGGTGATGCGGATGACATTAACGTCATCCGCCCTCTTTCCCTTAGTTGCACTTTCTTTTCGTCCGCACCCACGGTTGTATAACTTTAAACAGTGGCGTCAGGCCCAACTGCTTGGCAGGCTTGCCATTGGTTCAAAAAGACACTGTTGTGGCACAGTGCGACCCTCCGCCTGTTAGTTCTCACCGTTGTACTTCTTGATCATCAAGTATTGAATGTTCGGCTCATGCAGTTACCCACCCGGTTCCCGGGTCATGGTCAACTCGCAAGGAGATGCGTGCATGTTCAGCTCGAACGCTTTCGCGCTGGCGCCGCCGTTAAATAGCGCCGGACAACTTGATCAGACCTTTGCGACTCGCGGCATCGCGCAAGTGTATTTTGCCGGCAGTGAGTCGAGCATGACGCAAGGCGTCGCTGTCGATCAGCAGGGCCGCGTGCTGGTGGCCGCCAAAGTCGGCACGGCCCAAGGCAGCCGATTCGGCCTGGCGCGATTGCTCGCCGACGGTTCGGCGGATCTCGGGTTTGCGCATCACGGCAGTGTCATCGGCGAATATGCCCACGGCTTTGAAGCATCAGCCAGTAAAGTGCAGGTACTCGCTGATGGCCGAATCCTGCTGGCCGGCCTCCACTACGAAAACACCCACCGCACCTTGCCTGCCCTCGCCCGCTTCGATGCTCAGGGCAATCCGGACCCGACATTCGGCGATAACGGCGTGCAAGTCGTGCGCCTGCCGGGCGACTTGTCCATGGGCACCCGCGATAACTGGCTGCCGCCGGGTGTACCGGGCGCGGAGGCCTGCGATGTCGCCGTGCAACCTGACGGCCATGTGCTGCTGATTGCCAATCATCACTTCGAACTGGCCGACCATGCCGGCATGCTCATCCGTCTCAAGCCTGACGGCAGCCTTGACGAGACGTTCAACGGTCGTGGCTTCGTGATGATCCGCCATTTGTTGCTCAATACCTGGCTGAGCAGCCTGCTGCTGCAAGAGGACGGGCGGATCATGGTCGCCGGCTCCATCGATTTTCCGCAAGAAGGCCTGTTGGCGCGTTACCTGCCTGATGGCCGTCTGGATGAGCGGTTTGCCGTCGACGGTTTTATGTCGTTTACCGCTGGCGGGCGCAGTGCGCAGGTCAGCCAGGTGATCGAGTCGGCGCAACACCTCCACTGTTTCGGCAGCAGCCGCGACCCGAGTCACTGTCTTTCTCTGAGCCTGCATCACAATGGTCGCGCCGACCTGCACCGCCATGACGGCCTGCCGCAGTTACTCGACATCGGCCCCAGTGGCTGCCAGTGGAACGCCGCTCAACGCATGCAGGACGGGCGCATGATTGCCGTCGGCGCGACCATTGGCGGCGTTGAAGCAGACTTTATCGTCGCGCGCTATTTGCCTGATGGTGACCTCGATCAGCGTTTCGGCGATGGCAATGGCTGGCTGCGCACACGTCTTGGCCGAAGCCTGGACACGGCCAATTCGCTGGCCTTGCAAGCGGACGGCGGGATTCTTGTCGGCGGTTATTCGCTGGATGGCAACTACCGGGCGATGGTCGCGCGCTACCTCAACCCCGAATAACCTCATGTAGGAGCTGCCGCAGGCTCGGGCCGCGATCGGACGATCTTTTGATCTTGTTTTTTTAAAACCCAGATCAAAAGATCGCAGCCT